>JALGUK010000152.1 GCA_029820875.1 Candidatus Zipacnadia bacterium | reverse complement strand
CGACCGCGACTTCGGGGTCCTCGAGGAACTCTACAGGTATGTCAAGGGCAAGTACGACGTGCCGGTGTGGCAGTGGTACAGCCCGTATGCGGGCGTGCCGGGCTTCGGCTGGCCCCAGCTCCCCGCCGACGGCTGGGCCATTGACGAATACGCCCGTCGCGGCGACACATTCGAGCCTTTCATCCGCAAGTATGCCGTCCACCAGCTTCCGCTGTTCCAAATCATCTGGGCGGCGCCGCTGATGAAGTCCTTTGACTGGGCAAACGCCGGCGACCCGGCTTTCGACGAGCAGCTCGCAATCTGCAGGAAGTACGACGTCCCCTGCGCGTACTTCTGCTGGGAAGGCCACGGCAATGTCTGGGGCTGGAGCCCGGACGCGAAGCCGGAGTCGAAGGCCGTGTTCCAGCGCGTGCTCGATGCCGTAGCCGCCGCTAAGAAGGCGCCGCCCAACACCTTCGGCGTGGAGTGGGACCGGGTGCCCCCGGCGCCGGCGATGACTATGCAAGTCAACGAGGATAACACGGTCAGCTACGAGGATCCAATTGAGAAGGCGCCGCGCTTCATGGACGATGCAACCATCAGGGGCTTCGCGAATCTTCGCTGGGACGGCGGCCCGCTGGAGCTTCGCCCGCGCAGGCCCGGCCCCTGCCACGCGGAGCTGACCTATCATCTGACATCACCGTTCCCAATGCGCGATCTTGTGGCAACCGCATCCGTCCAGCAGCGGGCCGCTCCGGGTGCACAGGTGATGCTACGCCTGTCGGCCGACGGCAAGCACTGGCGGCACGTGCTTTGGCCCGCAACGCCGATGAAGAAGGTAACGAAGCGGGAGGACCAGAGGATACCCCTGCGCGTCGGCGGGGTACAAGGCTTTGATGACATCAATGAGCTTTGGCTCCGCATCGAGCTCCGCTCGACAAAGAAAACCAGTGTGACGCCGGTCCTTCGGCTGAGGAATCTGCGCGTCAGCGGTGTATGCACCCCGCCTGAGAAACGCGAGATTCTGCTTGTGCCCGATGCCGATGGGAAGGTGGTGTATGAGGACGGCGTCGCGTCCCACGCTCTCCGGTTCACGGCGGAGTTCGACAACGTCGAGCAGATTGAATGGCAGGATGGGCGTATAGGCATCCACGGCCTCAGGGGCCACGGCGATACCGTCACCGTTCGGCAGAAGTTCGTCTGCGAGAGCCCCCTGAAACTCATTCGGGTTGCCTCGCGCAACTTCGCCAGTACGTCCGATTACGGCTCTTGGAACCGCCTCGCCGTATCGCTCGACGGCAAGAAAAAGCTGGTGGAGAAGGTGACAAAAGGCCGTTTCAACGGAAATCTCGAACTCGATTTGGGGAATGACGTGCGGTTCGGCGCTGTGCGCGAGTTCTGGGTTCACATGGACATGTGCAACAACAGCGGGGATACCAGGATAATCAACGCCATCTATAGCCTCGAAGTCGAGGCCCAGACAGCCCCGTAGGTCGGATTCATGGCTGCGTGCTTCGTCGTGGAGAATGACACGCGCGCAGAGATTTGAACTTGTCGAAACTTCCGCATGTCCAGAAGGAGCGCCAAGCTGTGAAAATCACTGACATAAGAACCACCCTCCTGACAGGCCCATGCACTCACGATCCGTTCCTCAGCGAATGCCGCAAACGCCGCAGCGCAGCGTTCATCGAGATCCATACGGACACTGACATTGTCGGTCTCGGAGAGACCTACGCTGGTTACTTTTGCCCGGAGGTCGTGCCAGAGCTGGTGGAGTTCTTCAAGCCAATCCTCGTAGGGCAGACGGTGGACAACATCGCCGAGTTGTGGAGTCGCATGTATCATTGCGGCAACTACTGGTGCCGGGTGGGCCTCGGAACGGCCGTAATCAGCGGGATAGACGGCGCGCTGTGGGATCTGAAGGGGAAAATGACCGGCCTACCGGTATATGAGTTGCTCGGGGGGCGCAAGCACGAGCGGCTGCTGTGCTATGCGACGGGCGGCCCCAGCAACTACCCGAAAGAAAAGCTGGCGGAAAAAATCGACTTCTACCTGTCGCTGGGGTTCCGGGCGTTCAAGGTGGGAACCGGCCGGTTCACGGTCGAGACCGGAGAGGATTACGTGCCGATGTCGCCAGCAGCGGCTGCTGAGCTGGAGGCAGACAAGATGGAGTTCATCCGCTCGCACGCGGGCGACGAAGTGTCGGTGATGCTCGACGGGCACATGGGCAACCGGCCGGGGCCGTCGTGGTCGCTGGGCACGGCGAAAGCCGTCGTGAAGGCCGTGGAGCCGTACGATGTTTTCTTCTTCGAAGAGCCGTTGCCCTATACCGACCCTTGGGGCTATTCCGAGCTGTGCAAATCGAGTTCAGTCCCGATCGCCGGGGGCGAATGCCTGACGGCGATGTACGAATGGCGTGTGTTCGCGGAGCAGGACGCATTCGACATTGGCCAGCCCGACGCGGCCTTCATAGGCGGGATGGAAGAGTTCATCAGGGTGGCCGCGATGTTGGAGAGCCGCGGTCGGAAGATAGCCACGCACTCGTGGGGTGCCGGCGGGGCGCTGATGCAGAATCTGCACTGTGCATTCGCTTGCGGCAACACGGTCATCTGCGAAATTCCGCCCGCATACGGTCCGCTTCACAGCGAGATTGTGGGCGATTCGTTCGTGATGGAGGACGGCATGGCGCTTCCCCCTGAGAAGCCGGGGCTGGGCATTGAGCTGACTGACGAGATAAAAAGCCGGTTTCCGTTTGTTCCCGGCAGCGGGGAATTTAACAGCGTGCCGGGGAAAGTCCTCAGCGATTAAGAAGGGGCTTCTCATGAAGAATGTTCTCGTTGATTTGCCGATTAGCCGAGACAAGCTCGAGCATTTGCGGTCAATTGAAGGAGTGGGCGAGGTTGAGTTCGTGGAGTACCAGGAGGAGCCGCGGGCGCTCCCGAGCGAGGTTCTACGCGACAAGCACGTGCTTATCTGTGAGTTGCCGCCCCTGAATCTGGAAGAGATGACATCCCTGGAATTGATCCAGGTCTGTTCCCACGGCTACGCGCAGCTATATGACAAGGGTCTGGTTGAGCGGGGAATCCGCGCTTGCAACGCACGCGGTACACTGGACGTGCCAGTGGCGGAGTGGAACATCGCGATGATGATAAACCTGGCCCGCGACCTCCGAGGCATGATACGCAACCAGCAGGAGCGCAAGTGGGACCCGGCTGACCGGTTCCAGATGGAAACCCGCGGCCGAGTGGCCGGGATCTGGGGCTACGGAGGCATCGGGCGGGAAACGGCGCGGTTGGCCAAGGCGTTGGGGCTGACAGTCCACGTGATGACCCGTTCCGGCGTCCGGCCCCGGCCGAGCGTGTACCAGCTCCCGGGTACCGGTGACCCCGAGGGCGTCCTGCCGGACAAGGTCTTCGTCGGCGGGCAAGAGACGGAGTTCCTGCGCGACCTCGACTTCCTTGTCCTGGCGATGCCCTTAACCCCCCAAACCGAGGGACTTCTCGGTGAGCCGGAGCTGAGGACATTGAAACCCTCGGCATTTCTCCTAAACTCGGCACGCGGCCCGCTCGTGCAGGAGGATGCGCTGCTGAAGGCCCTGCGGGAGGGCTGGATTGCAGGAGCGGCGCTGGACGCACACTATTACTATCCTTTGCCGCCGGAGCACCCGCTGTGGGCGTTCCCGAACGTGATAGTGACCCCGCACATCTCCGGCCAGGCGGCCAACCCCGGTTTCGCCGAGCGCCTCCGGGACCTTGTCACCCAAAACCTGGAGCGTTACGTCTCTGGCCAACCGCTCCTGAACGAGCTTACACCGGCTCAGCTAAACGGCGAGGAGTGACCGCATCCTACGATTCCCGGACAGGCGAATTGCTGCCGCTGTTAGCATTTACACTTGCGAAGGAGAGCGCGATGGAATCGAAAGCGGCACCAAAAGTCAGTATCCGGTTTCCCGGACTGGATGTGGAAGGCTCTGCTACGCTCTTTGCTTTCGATGATGTGTCCATTCCATTCCGCCAGAACCTGCGTTTGGACATGCACCAGCCTCGTAAGTATCCGGGGAATCCGGTTCTTCCCCATGGGGAACCGGGCGAGCCGGACGAGTACCGTGCCCAATTCTACGGGACGGTTATCCGGGACGGGGGGAAGTTCCGGATGTGGTACATCGCGGGCGACCAGGAGGCCATTGACAGCGTTCACACGCGGCCATTCTACGGCTGGCGGGCGGCGTATGCCGAGAGCGAGGACGGCATCCATTGGGTCAAGCCGAAGCTCGGGCTGGTCGAGTACCATGGCAGTCGCGACAATAACCTCGTGCTTATCGAGCCGCCCGATGTGATGGGCCTGCATCTGGTGCTGCTACATGAGCCGGACGACCCCGACCCCGCACGCCGGTTCAAGATGATTCATCAAATCCGCTGGGCCGACGGGCCGTTGTTTAAATGTACGACATCCGTGCCGCTGTTCAGCGAAGATGGGCTGCGCTGGAAGCTCCAGACGAAGTGTCCGCCCGAGGACTACGGCATTTCAGCCGACTGTACGCCGCTTCCACCGGAGCACTTCGAGCAGTCAGGCTTGTACAAGTGGCAGGGAATCTACTACTTAACGGGCCAGCAGTTGTCCCCGTGGGTACACCTGCCCGACGGAACGCCCTGCGGGCGGACTATGACCACATTCCACTCGGCTGACTTTGTGAACTGGTCCCCCGCCAAGACGTTGGCCTACATTCGAGACGGCTATGTACCGGTGGAACAGGGCGAGGGGAAGGAGACCCACTCGCCAGCGAGCGTGTGGAACCGCGGGAACGTGCTCCTGGGACTGCACGGGCAGTGGGAGGGGGCGCCGGACAT
>JALGUK010000151.1 GCA_029820875.1 Candidatus Zipacnadia bacterium | reverse complement strand
CATCATCCAACTGCCGGATGGGAGTCTTCTCGCCGCGTGTTATGGTCGTTTCGCGGAGGACACGGAGCTGCAGGAAGGATTCCCCACTGAGTGGAACTTCAGAAAATATCGCAGCTATGTCATCCGCTCCACCGACGGCGGGGAAACATGGGAGTACTACTCCACTATCGCCTCCGGACCTATCGGCCAGGAGGGCTGCTGCGAGCCTGACCTGCTGCAGCTCCCCAACGGCCACATCATCGCATTGATGCGCACCGGAGGAGGCAGGGGGAGGTATACGCCGCTTCGGGAGTGTCGCTCGACCGATCACGGCAAGACCTGGAGCAAGCCCAGGCCGGTGGCCGACCGCGGCGTTTTCCCCAATATGTGCAGAATGGACAACGGCGTAATCGTGGCCACATATGGACGCCCGGGTAACTGGCTGATGTTCTCGCTCGATGACGGTCACACCTGGGTGGGACATTTCTGCTTCGCCGAGCAATCCGGAAGCTGTTACAATTGGGTGGAGGAAGTTCGCCCTGACACGATTCTTGTGGCCTACGACCAGTCCGGTGTTGACGCCGACGGGAATGCGCTTCAGCAGACGCTGGGTACATTCTTCACCGTGAAGCGCGACTGACGGCATCCGATGGCATTATTGCGATGTTTTCAGCAATCCGAATGGGGGGAATCGCGATGCCCAAAGTGCTTGTAACCTACTTCAGTAGCAGCGGCAACACGAAGCAAATGGCCGAACTTGTAAGTGATGGAGCGCGTATCGAGGGCGTTGACGTCGAACTCAAAGACATTGCTGACACGACATGCGAAGACTTGCTCGAAGCCGACGGAATCATCGTAGGGTCGCCGACATACTACGGACTACCGGCCGCCGAGGTCAAACAGCTTTTCGACGAGAGCGTGAAGTACCATGGACGGCTCACCGGCAAGATAGGCGGAGCGTTCACATCATCTGGCAACATTGCAGGTGGTAATGAAACGACCGTCCTCGCGATCTTGCAGATGATGCTCATCCACGGGATGATTGTGCAGGGGACTGCCACCGGCGACCACTATGGACCGGTTGCGGTAGGGGCTCCCGACGAACGTGTACGCCTCCAGTGCAGGGCACTCGGAAAGCGGGTAGCGGAGCTAGCGCTTAGGCTTCATGGTGAGCGACCTTAGTTTCCGCCGCTATGCGCTATGCGAGAGTCTTCGGTCCGAAGTCGCGCGTCCCTCTTGACAATATGGCCAAGCACGTTATAATCAACATCTGGAACTTGACGGTTAATGGGCCGTCAATAGCGTAAATGCGCTGCGAAAGCGCGCCACAAGTTGCCTTGCTCGATGAGGGTTCATGCAGGGCGCGGCATGGGCGTGTCTGAAATCTGCGGGAGGTGTGTGTTTTGGCAGACCTGAACTTCATCGCTTTGACGGGGGTGGCCACCAAGGATGCCACGGTCCGCCCAAAGGCATCGGGGCAGATCAAGGCGGAATTCAGCTTCGAGGTGGATCGTCCATTCTACCGGTCCACCGGAGAACCCGTCTCGGATCTGTTCCTGGTTGATGTATGGGGCGAACTCGGCAAGTGGACAGCCGAGAACGTCAAGCAAGGGTCTCGCCTCGTAATCATGGGCACTCTGAACAAGGAGAGCTATGTGACACGCGGGGGCGGGCGAGAGCATTTGACGGTCGTCAAAGCGAAGCATATCAGGCCTGTTGACGGGGACCTGGTGACGGGCAAGATAGATCTTGACAGCGTGCGCGAGGATACGTGGGACACTGCCACCCTCGGCGCACAGGTCGAGATCATAACCAATGCCCTGAACGGTACCGGCGACTGACATTTCTTTGAGGAAAATCGTGGCGGCGGAGCCGGATCGATTTGCTGCGCTCTGGATTCCTGATTCACCGACAGCACGCAGTCGTGTTGCCGTCTGTGAGTTCCAATGCTGTAAGGCGACCGAATGTGTCGTTATCCAGTTGCAGCGCAGCCCTCCAGTTCAGCTTTCACCTAACGACTCGCAAGCTCTCCTTCAGCGGATTGAGAGCCGGCGAGTCGTAGTGTTTGCCAGAGCGCTCGCCGACGAATGGCTGCGGCGGGTATCCGCTCCGGAGCCTGTGACATCCATTATCCACGGTGCAGTCGAAGTTCTCGACCTTGCGCTATTGGCTTGCCCATGCGAACCGGCACACAGTTTCCAGGCTTTGTGCGCATCTCTGAGCGTACCTGCACCGAAGCCCGAAGCATCTATTGAGGCATACGCACGCGCGCTCGGTCTGCTTTTCCTTGCTCTCAGACGTCACCTTGCTCAGATTCCTAACCCTGTCCTCGGCGAACTAATCCGCCTGACTTCCGGAGCTGCCTGGCCGGCCCGCGACGTGCTGCATGAAATCCTCACCGAACGCGGGCACGTCTTGCCCGCTAAGCCCTTGAACCTGGCGACGGCATTATCGTCTGAGACTTCATTCAAACCCCGCACAATACCGGCCAGTATGCCGGACCACATCGACGTCCATATCATCGCGGCCGAACTGTCTCCCGGAGGTGCGGTCTCACGTGTCCACCCGGCATATGAACACCGCGAGGGACAAGTCGCGATGGCCCAGCAAGTCAGCGAAGCGTTCAACAATCAGGAGATACTCCTTCTCGAAGGAGGCACAGGGATAGGCAAGTCCTTGGCCTATCTGATTCCGGCAATTTACTGGGCCGTCTTGCGTGGAGAGGCAGTCCTCATTTCCACTAACACTAAAAACTTGCAGGAGCAGCTTGCAACACGGGACATTCCGCTGCTTAAGCAATGCTTGGACGTCCCATTTAATGCAGTCGTTCTCAAGGGCCGCGCAAATTACATCTGTTTACGTAAACTTGTTGCCGTTCGGGACGACATTGAGCGCAGCCTTTTTGCCAGCGAGCACATCGCTGTTGCATTCTTGGTCCGTTTCGTCTTGGATTCACCGACCGGTGACCTGTCCGAGCTGAGCGGCGAAGCAGTCGAGCAATTTCCCACTCTCGGATATATGATTGACCAGATTCGCTCGGACGCCGATTCCTGCGCCGGAGCTATCTGCCCGTGGCGGAGATTCTGTTTTCTGGAAAGGGCCCGGAGGGCGGCCCGCAACGCCGATCTCATCATCGCGAACCACGCCCTGACCCTGACGCACTTTCAGACGCCGATTCTCCCCGACTATGACCACGTGATTTTCGACGAGGCCCATAATCTGGAAAACGTGGCTACAGCCCAGTTCGGCATCGAGGTCAGCAGCTACGCAGTGAACCGACTGAGACGGCTGCTTGTCGGCGGCAGGCGCCGCCGCGGATTCGTTGACCGTCTCCAAGCGAAACTGCAGGGCTCATCTTTGTCCAATGCGCAGGAAATATCGAAACTCCTGGCATCAGTCCAGCACGCTGCCGATACACTTGGCGACCTCTCCCGGGACTTTGGTGCATCGCTGTCTGCTCTCGGGCAAACAGTCCACTATGGCAGCCATGAGTATGCCGAAGTCGTCTCAGTCAGAATCGATGAGCGTATCGAAGAAGCGGTCCACTGGGATGAAGTCACCGCTATGGCCGGCAAAATCATCCAGGAGGCATCATCACTGGCCGAAAACCTCACTCAGCTTGCCGCAGGGCTTGGCGAGATTGAAAAGGCTGTGCTCGCCGATGTGGAAGGTCTCCAGCAGGATGTTCTCGGCCACGCTGCCCGCTGGCGGGAGATTGCTGCCGGCATCGCCGACTCCCTTGCAACGAACTCTGACGAAAACGTCTCCTGGTTCGAGACCGGGCCTGAAGATGGAAACTGGTCCCTTCACTGCGTGCCCATCCATATCGGCGAGCAGCTTTGTGGCAAGCTCTGGGAGCACAAGAAAACAGTGGTCCTGACTTCCGCAACCCTGACAGTGGACGGAACGTTTGAACACATTCGTGACCGCCTCGGGCTTAACGGCGTCGCAGACAGAATGGTCGAAAAGTCCATTCCATCTCCATTCAACTATCCCGAACAACTTCTGATGTGTGTCCCCACCGATATTCCCCTACCGAATGACCCTGCTCATGTGTTATCCGCGTCGGATACAATTGCATCTCTGGCCGTTATCTCAAATGGACGCACACTCGCACTATTCACATCAAACGCGTCTCTGAATGCTGCGTGCGAGCAAGTGGAAAAACGGCTGCGAGGAGAGCAGATGAAAGTGCTTTGCCAGGGAAGAGACGGCCCGCGTCACGCCCTGATTGAGCGCCTGCGCACTGAGGAACGGGTCGTGGTGCTGGGTACAAAGAGCTTCTGGGAGGGTGTGGATGTGTCCGGCGATGCTCTTCAGTGCCTGGTTGTCGCCCGTTTGCCGTTTGCAGTACCGACCGATCCGGTGGTCGAGGCGCGGAGTCAGTACATCGAACGCCTCGGCGTCAATGCAATGGCCCATTACTACATCCCGCAGGCCGTTATGGGATTCAAGCAAGGCATAGGACGCATTATCCGCTCGAATTCGGACCGAGGTGTCGTATTCGTACTGGACAAGCGCTTGCTTCTGCGAGCATATGGAAGGCGCTTCCTGCGTTCGATTCCTCAGGGTCGCTTCCTGCATGGGCCGCTCCAGGAGCTGCTGGAGGAGGCTGCGTTATGGCTCAGCTCAGGTGGTTGTGAAGGAACGTAGCCGCCGTCGGGGGAATGTTAGTGTGTGCTGCTGGAGGGATATCTCATGGAACTACAGGATGATAAGTACTGTTTCGCCTGTGGACCGAAAAACCCCATCGGCCTGCATCTTGAGTTTCGATTCGAAGGCGATGAATACGTCGCCGACTTTACCCCCGAAAAACACCATCAGAGCTACGTGGGGATGGTGCACGGCGGAATCCAGGTTACACTGTTGGATGAAGCGATGGCCAGGCTTGTGTGGGCAAGGGGCAT
>JALGUK010000150.1 GCA_029820875.1 Candidatus Zipacnadia bacterium | reverse complement strand
CACACGCCGCCAGTGCGGGTGGTCCTTGTAGAAACGGCTCAGCAGCGGGCTCCCGGGGATGTCGCAGTCGTGCAGGTCGTTCATCCGCAGGCTGACCCACGACGCGATTCCGTTGTGTCTGCACCGTGCAATCTGCCGCTCGACAGGGTCACACCCCTGTTCGTACAGGGAGAGCATGTTCGCGAGCATGGTTCGGTATCCGGCACGCCGCTCAGCCGGCACCGGTGCCAGGAAGGGCTGATCGTCCGGCCCGTCTGGGTCAAAGCCGTCCCAGAACGTCTCCCAGACCTTGCTCGCGTAGATGGTCTTCTGGGACGCAGAGTTCACGAGGAAAGCCGTAATCCCGGCGGCTGCGAGGCTGTCTACGAGCTTGTCGAAAACCTCGGGTTTCATCTCCTCTAGTAAGTCTGTGTGCAGTCCTGGTTGAATATGACTCCGGTCATTGTGACTCCCTTCCGCTGTGGCCGCGATGTCTGAGCGGTTCCGGCACCCGGCGCCGAGGCCAGCCCCCCGGCCAGGCCGACAGCCGCTGTGGCTAAGAAATCTCGACGGTTAATGCCCATGTCATCCCACTCTTCCATGAATTCGTGTGTTGCTGGAATGCCTGTGGGGCAATATATTCCCTGCCTACGGCCGGCCATCCTGCAATAAAATGAGGTCGTTCCGCTGATTTGTCGGTCCAAACAGGAGAGTCAAGCATCGGCGTGGAAGCCTTGTTGCGGCTATTTCTACGAAAAGGTGAGAGAATGTCATGAGCAGGCCGAAGGTCGTCGTCATCGGCAGCACAAATATGGACATCACCATCAAAGTCCCGCAACTGCCGGCTGTCGGGGAGACGGTCCTGGGCGGACAATGGCTGCTGAGTCCAGGGGGGAAGGGGGCGAACCAAGCCGTTGCTGCAGGCCGCGCGGGAGCCGACGTTACCTTCGTGTCAGCGATGGGCGAGGATGAATTCGGCACACAAGCCCTGAACAACCTGCAACAGAACGGCATCAACACATCATGCCTCCACGTGCTTCCGGACGCGCAGACAGGCGTCGCAATCATCATGGTGGACGACCAAGGGCGAAACATCATTGCAGTTTCCCCTGGCGCAAACGCCCTCATCACGCCTGCGCACGTGGACGCCACTGGGGATGAGGTAGCCGCTGCCGACGTGTTGCTTGCTCAGTTGGAGATTCCCGTCGAAACCGTTGCGCGCGCCGTTGAAGCAGCCCATTGTGCGGGGACGCGCGTCGTACTCAATCCCGCACCTGCCCCTACCACGGCATTGCCGCGCGAAATGCTGTCCCACGTTGACGTCATGGTCGCCAACGAAATTGAGCTGGGCCAAATCGCCGCTCAGATGGGCGTTTCCTCGCAGGATTACGCGCCGCAAGCGGTGCTGGACTGCGGAGTTGGGAGCATAATCGTGACGCTCGGGGAGAGGGGCGTGCGCTTACACACGCGCGAGGGAGAAAGCCACATTGACGCATACAAGGTCCGCGCAATTGATACCGTCGGGGCCGGGGATACCTTCTGCGGCGCAATGGCCTGTGCGCTGGCCGAGGGGCAGGACCTTACCTCGGCCGCAGGCTTCGCGAATGTCGCGGCAGCCCTCGCCACTACGGCAATAGGCGCGCAGTCCTCCATACCCACTCGCGCCCAGATCACAAAGGCCCTCGCCACTCCCCCATAAGAGGCTTCCGCATTATCCGGCGGCGCGGGCCTCCCGCTCAGTGGAACAAGTTCATCAGCAGGCTGTTGATGTAGGTCATCTTATCGAGCAACATCACTATGCCGACGCCGATTAATAGGGCTCCCGCCACTGCATTGATTACCACAAAATGCTTCTTGACCCAGGTGAACGCCGCCATTGCGCGGGCGAACAGCAGACCGGTGAGCACGAATGGAATGCCAAGCCCCAGCGAATAAGCCACGAGCATGACAGCGCCGGCGGCGACGGTCTGAGCGCTTGCCGCCATCAGCAATATGGCGCCTAGAATCGGCCCTACACACGGCGTCCAGCCGAATCCGAACGCCATTCCCAGTACCACCGTACCGCCGAGCCCGAACGATTCGCGAGAGATGTAGAACCGCCGCTCCTGGTAAAGCGCCGGAATCTTGAAAACACCCAACACAAACAGGCCCATGAAGATTACAAGTACTCCAGCGATGCGGGTAATCAAGCTCAGGTGCGCTTCGAGGAATCCTCCGACGAACGACGCCGAAACGCCTAACGCGGTGAAAACAATTGAAAAGCCCAAGACGAAAAGCAGTGAAGAGAACAGGATCTGGCGCAAGTACCGGCCGCTGCCCTGCCCCAACTGGTCCATCGTCAGGCCGGTGATGTAGGAGAGGTAGCCGGGGATAATCGGGAGCACACAGGGTGAAAGGAATGACACTAAGCCTGCCCCGAAAGCGACGGCTATGCTGACTTGCTCTGCTTGACCGGCCACGGCGCTCACTTCCACTATCCGGCTTTGTTCGGTTTGTAGGAGTTAACCACAACTATACAACAATACAAGGGGCCGATAGATTCCGGTATCTGATTTCCATCCCATCCATTGCCTGCCCGTTCTGCGAAGAGTCAGCGGCGGCACCCGCCAGAGTCTGGACACGGTTCAAGGACCAAAAAGAAAGCTTCGTCTTCCGGGGACTCTACACCGATGCGTCAGATGCCGCCGCGTTGAAAGGATACGGTGAAGAGCACGGTCTTAAATACCTGCTTCTGCGCCAGGTTGCAGCCGCGCTCGCCGGCAAACCGGTTCCCCAACCTCCTGCAAGGCCTGTAGAGCCTCCCAAATGTTGCGGGTGGTGAGAAATGTCTCAGTTTGAGACCAATCCAATTCATGTGAGGGTAGCAAAATAATGCGGCCCTCCCTTATTTTTTTCCTCGTTGCATGAAGGTAATCAAGCCGTCCACGTAGCAGATACCACCAAATCATCACCTCGCATCTCAAGGCGCACTCGCCGAACAGAGGGGAATACGACTTATGAAAACAGGACTGAGCTGTATCATCACGCCGCAGGAGTGGTCCGTCGAGGAAATCCTGAACAACGCCAAGGGCTTTGGTTACGAGGCTGTCGAACTGGTCTGCCGCGACGATGGCCCTGTCACGCTGGAGACGCCCGAAACGGAGCTTTCTGCAATCGTTGAAAAAGCAGATGAGACAGGCATCGAATTGACCAGCCTATGCCTGTCGGCACGCCCGCTGGATATCATGACCAACGACACAGGGCTGCGCGAGGCGAGCATCGAGAAGATAGTGCAGGGCCTGAAGGTCGCCAGGGCGCTGGGGGTGGATGCCATGCTGGTCGTGCCGGGACGGATTGGCCCGGACTGCTACTATGACGACGCCTATTACAACGCATTGACGGCTTGCCGGAAGCTCGGGCCGCTGGCGGCGGAGATAGGCGTGGACGTTGCTCTGGAGTACGTGTGGAACTGGTTCCTGGTCAGCCCGCTGGAGTACAAACGGTTCCTTGACGAGGTGGACAACGAAAGCATCGGTTTCTACTTCGACACGGGCAACATGGTGATACAGGGTTACCCGGAGATGTGGGCGCGAATTCTCGGACGGCATATTAAGAAGGTGCACCTGAAGGACTTCAAGCGCGACGGCGCGCAGTGGCCGCCGCTTCTTGAGGGGGACGTCGACTTCGCGGCGGTGATGCGGGAGTTGCGCGACATCGGCTACGACGATGCACTCATCTCCGAGGTCTCACCGGGCATTGCTTCCTTCGAGGACACGGCCAGAGCGATTCGGAAAATCATTGCAATGTGAGCACATGGGCCGGATATGGTATGTATCCGGCCCATGGTCACCCCACTTGACCAACTGCCGTTATTTCCCGAGGGTCTTCAACCCGTCCTGAACCCGCTCGAACGCAGCGGCGGCCGCACGGCGGACCCATGAAAGATCGCTGCCCGCCGTCACGAGAGTGGCGCCTTGCTCTATCTCCTTGAGGGCGGCTTCGGGCGAGCTGGTCACCATGCCATGAGCGACACCGGCGGCCTCAGCCGCCTCATAGACGTGGGTAACGGCCTCTCGCAGGCGAGGATGGTCCTCGCCGATATGGTCCATCAGTCCCAGGTCCACAGCCAGGTCCGCCGGGCCAATCAGCAGGCCGCCAAGCCCATCCAACGCGCATATTTCATCAATGTGTTCCACTGCGGGGACAGTCTCAATCATGAAAAAGCACAAAACCTTATCCGCCTGGCTCGAATACTCATTGAGCGCCCTGCTGTAATTGCCGGCCCGCAACGGCGCAAAACCCCGGCGTCCTTTCGGCGGGTAGCGCGTGTACGAAATCGCCTCAGCAGCCTGCTCAGGGGTTTCAATGCGCGGTACCAGTACCCCCGCCGCGCCGCAGTCCAATGCCTGCTTAATCATCGGCTCAAAGCGCCACGGGACGCGCACGATGGCGGGACGGCGGTCCGTACGTATGCCCATCAGCACGTTGCGCAGCGATTCCGGATTGAACGGTGCGTGCTCCGTCTCCACGACGATGAAGTCCCAGTCGTGTCCGGCGACAATCTCCGCTACCGCAGGGTCGGTGGAGGTAATCCATGCACCGACGGCCGGTCCGCCGGACTTGAGCTTGTCATAAAGCGAAAAGTTGACCAGTGGTTGCATGTCATATCCTTTCAGGGCGGTTTTCAGCAGCTTGCGTTGGTCTTTTCATGCAGGCTGCTTCTTCCCCAAACGCACGAGAATCGCCTTCCCCGGGTCGAGGATAAGCGAAATCGAAGTGGCTCCGTCTCCAGGCTTAGTCGGCATGTGCGGATGGGTTGCAGTCCTCGGTTCCACCGCTTTTGTGCTCTGACTAAAATTGAAGGAATGGCTATTTTCAATAGCCAATACAATCTTAAGCGGCAAAAGTCAGCAAGATGGCTTGACTTTTTTTTGGGGGGGGGTATACTCAGCAAAAAGAATGGGTACTTGCAGCGACTGTCAAGTTCAATGACACCACATGGTGTGAGAGCAAGGCATATCCCTAAGTGCGGCAATGCTTAAAAGGGGGGCTTACAGATGGGTGCAAAGGCATTTCGTGTGTGGGGTACAGTGGCGGTGCTTGCATTGGCTGTCGGGCTGATGCTGCAACTTGCCAATCGGCATACGACAGTACCATACGGCTCCGGAAACCCTCAGCATCATCATCCACCAACGATGCAACAATGCTTACCTTGCTAAAAGGCTTGGACCAGCGAGTGCAGCTATTGGAGCGAGCCGAGGCGTGGGTCTGGTGGACGCACTATCCAAGCGCAGCAATGCTCAAGATGAAGGACCCAAGGGTAAGGCCCTACCAGGAGACGTGGGGCATTCAGTATTACTTGGCGCTCGAGGGCGAGAAGTGGCTGCGCGAGAGGTGGAGCGTGGAATTGGACAAGGAGGGCAAAACGGTCAAGACCGGGCACGACGTCGTCAGCTATGATGGTCAAAAGTATGTGGTTAGAGACTGCCAAACAGGGATAGTAAGGGAGTTCGCCGAAGCCCCTCGGACATTTTATTCGCGCGAGGCACTGCTTGGACTGTTGGGTTTGGTTGAGTTACATGCGGGGCGACCGTTCTCGCAAAGCCTAAGAGACGCCAAGCCCGAGCAAATCCGTTGGATACAGCATGACGATGAGCGCGATGTAGAAGTTTTGGCGCGTTTGAGGAAGAGCCCGGGAGACACTATGGTGTTTGTTGTAAGTCCGAAACTTGGATACGCCATGACGCAGAGAAATATGTTCACCGTTGCCGACGGCCGTCTCGTGCGGGTAGCCTGCCTGAGGTATTCGGACTTCAAACAGTTTGACAATAATCTCTGGCTGCCGACTCGTTGTGACGCCGTGCTCTACGCTCGGGTA
>JALGUK010000149.1 GCA_029820875.1 Candidatus Zipacnadia bacterium | reverse complement strand
ATACGGGCCGTTTTCTCCGTCGAAAGCAGTGCCATCTTCTCCTGTGCCGCTCGCTGTACCTTAAGCTCATATTGGCGGATTAACTCACGTGCCTGCTGGGATGCCTTTTTCGCCTTCTCGAGCTGCACACGCAGCGACTCGAGGTTTTTCTCCTCGGTCGTCTTGGCACCGATGAGGGTGGTGGCGACATCGTCCTTGCCGAGCTTCACCGCGGCACGGATCTGCAAGTCCAAGTTATCCACCCGCTCCTGGAGTTGCTTCTCAGTCGCGATTACGCCCACCGCATTGTTGCGCATGTTGACCAGGTTGGCCTTCATGTCCTCGATAAGCTGCTCAAGGATTAGCTCCGGCTTTTCAGCGCGGCGGATGAAGAAGCCGAAGATGGAGCGAAAAATGCGTACGATGCGCCTCCACATTGGCTGCACCCTCCTTGGTGGGGCTGGCGATATGCTGAGAAGATAGGGAAACAAAAGGCGAGGCCGACAGACACTCTCCTGGCCCCAGCGCTTTTCGGGCATCCAAAGCCTGCAGCGGCGCGTAGCAATCCATGCCTGTTGGGACGATTATAGGCCAATAGCAGCCCACTGTCAACTACCGCAGCTTCCGGTCGTCGGTAACTCTTGCCACATCCTGACTTGCTTGTGCAGTGGAGCTACTGGATGGAATCGGGTAGAGTGGGGTCGGCGTTGATGAGATGGTGCAGGCCGTCGTGCGGATACCTCCGTTTGCCCATATTCGCACAATTCCGTCTGCTTGCCGGACATTGATGATAATGGGCCTGAGTAAGTTTGGGGAAAGGAGGATTCTGGGATGAGGTGTAGAAAAAGGCGCCAACACGCTTGCAACGCGAGCCTCTGAGTGTGAAAGGGGCAAGGGCTCGTGGCGACAATTGAGCGCCAGGCTAAGCTGATTACAGCCAAGGTCGTGTACTACGGCTGTGCCCTGTCGGGGAAGACCACCAACCTGCGACACCTGCAGGCAACTATGCCGAAGCAAGCTGCCGACGAGCTGGTCTCAATTGCGGGTGAGACCGACCGTACCCTCTATCTGGACTACCTGCCGATTACCACCAAGAGCGGACTGCCGGGCTATACGACGAAATTCCAACTGTACACCGTCCCGGGTCAAGATTTTTACAATGCCACGCGCAAGATGGTGCTGCGGGGTGTTGATGGCATTGTGTTCGTGGTGGACTCGCAGTGGGACCGGATGAAGGCAAATGTTGCAAGCCTGGAAAACCTGGAGAAGAACCTCGAAGGTTACCAGGTGCAGCTCAGTGACCTGCCCCTGGCGTTTCAGTACAATAAGCGGGACCTACCGGACATCGCCGACATAGATTACCTACGACACACATTTGGTGGCCGCTTCCCGGGGTCCGCCCAGATTGAGGCGGTCGCTACTGAGGGCAAAGGCGTCTGGGAAACGCTCAACGCGATTGCTAAAGCGATTCTCGCCGACGTCCGCAAACAGCTCTGATCCCCGGCCGCTCTCTACCCGTGTGCTCCCCTGCGCTTTCCCGCCGCTTTATGCCTCTATCGCGCTTATCAGGGGATAACCTTGTTCAGCGGATACTCAATGATTCCCTGGGCGCCCGCCTGCTTAAGCTCCGGGACTATCTCGCGGACGATGTTCTGGTCAATGACGGTCTCAACCGCCACCCATTCGGGGTCGCTTAAATTGGAGACGGTCGGTCGTTTGAGGGCGGGCAAGCGCTCAACCAGTCCGGCGAGATTCTCCCGCTTGACGTTCATCTTAAGGCCGACCTTGCGCTCCGCGCGGAGTGCCCCCTCAAGCAACAGGGCGATGCTCTGCATTTTGCGCCGCTTCCAGGGGTCTGCCCAGGCGGCCTGGTTGGCGATGAGGCGGGTAGAGGATTCGAAGAGGGTCTCAACGACTCGAAGGTTATTAGCGCGGAGGGTACTGCCGGTCTCTGTGGCCTCCACAATTGCATCTGCCAGCTCAGGCAGCTTCGCCTCGGTAGCTCCCCAGGAAAACTCAATCTCGGCCGAGACCCCGCGCTCGCTCAAAAAGCGCTTGACGACCTCGACCAACTCGGTTGCGACACGTTTGCCCTGCAGATCCTCAACCCCATGAATGGGAGAGTCCTTGGGAACGGCCAGAACCCATCGCACGCGGCCCGCCCCCTGCTTGGCGTAGACGAGTTCGGCGACCTCCACGACATCCACTCCGCGTTCGAGAATCCAATCCTTGCCGGTCAACCCGCAGTCGAATGCACCATCTTCGACATAGCGCGGGATTTCCTGGGCGCGGATGAACATCCCGGCTAACTCGGGGTCGTTGATTTGTGGGACGTACGACCGCTTGTTCTCCAGCGTGATGATAAAGCCGGCCTTGCGGAACATGTTGATAGTAGCTTCTTGAAGACTCCCTGCCGGAAGCCCTATGTTCAGTACTGACTCGCTCATGTTGGTAGCCGCCCTGTCTGAGTGTGGGTGAGGGTAAGGACGACGTCAGGTCTCATCGTCCTCTTGGTCGTCTTCAGCATCTTCGATGCGCTCGATCAGGTTACGGAAGGTCTCGACCTCGCCCGACTCCGAGTCGCCGTCTTCGACTGCCACACGCGCCTCGGCCAGCACATCCTCGTCAACGAAGATTGGCGCGCCCGCCCGGAGCGCGAGGGCGATGGCATCGCTTGGACGTGAATCGATCTCAAAGCTCTGGCCGCCGTGCTCCAAATAGATGCTCGCGTAAAAGATACCGTCACGCAGATCCGTAACGCAGATGCGGCTGACATCGGCGTCCAGTGCAGCCAAAACATTCCGCATCAGATCGTGGCTCATGGGGCGCGGCATCGAGTGCGCTTGCAGCTCGGACGAGATGGCGAGCGCCTCAAATGCGCCGATAACGATCGGCAATGCCCACTTGGACCACTCACCACCGATCCCAGAGCCCTCCCGCAGGACGACGACGTGTTGATCGTTCTCGCCGCGGGCTATTCCTTGCACCTTCATTTCAACAAGTCCCATAACCATCCCCGGCCGTTTGCGGCCTCTCCCTTCTCGATGTGGGTTAGTGGTGCCGGTAACTTTGGCCCTGTTATTGAGTCTCGCGCAGAACCTGCTCGAGGATGTCCGTGCCCAGGTGGGCCAGGTCATCGTCTATTGTAAGGGGCGGCGCAATGCGTATCACGTTCCCGTACATGCCTATCGGCGCGATCAGCGCCAAGCCCTTCTCGTAGCATCTGTGCACAATCTTCTTCGTCAACGTCGGCGCAGGCGTCTTGCTCGCTTTGTCCTCGACGATTTCCAGCCCAAGAACAAGCCCTTGACCACGTACATCGCCCAGAACTTCCACCTGTTCCTGTAACTTCCGCAATCGCCCGAGCATCTCGCTCCCCAATCTTTCCGAACGTTCGGGCAGCCGCTCGCGTTCGATTATTTCGATTGCCGCCAGTGCCGCCCGGCTGCTGACGGGGTTGCCCCCGTTGGTGCTGGAAAGCTCACCCGGGCCTAGGGCATCCATGATGTGGCTTTCACCGACAATCGCCGAGCACGGGATTCCGCTGCCGAGCCCCTTGCCCAGGCACACGAGATTCGGGTGGATGTCGTAGTGCTCGTACGCGAACATCTTGCCCGTACGTCCGAACGACGATTGCACCTCGTCAAATATGAAGTATATACCTTGCTCGTCAATCCACTGCTGCAGCCGCTCCATGTAGCCTGGCGGGGGAATGATAGAGCCTGCGCCGCCTTGGTACGGCTCCGTGATGAGAGCGCACAGCGCACCTGTAGATTCCTTGGAAACCACCCAATCCAGATGGTCCAGGCAGGCGAGGTTGCAGTCAGGGTACGTATGCCCGATGGGACACCGGTAGCAGTAGCAAAATGGGGCGTGTATCACGCCGTCCATGAAGGGCCCGAAGCCCTTGCGAGGGCCGGAAAGGCCACCGAAAGCCATTGCACCGAACGTCCGGCCGTGGAAAGCCCCGTGAAAAGCGATAATTTCGTAGCCGTCGCTTGCCCGCCGGGCCATCTTGACAGCGGCCTCAGTGGCCTCGGAGCCGGTGGTCACGATGAAACACTTGTCCAGGTTCGGCACTGTCATCTCAACGAGTTTCTTAGCCAGCTTCGCCCGATGCTCGGTGATGAAGTCATAGCAATTGTAAAGCTCCTCCGCCTGCTGCTTGATTTCGGCCACGTAGTCGGGGTGGCAGTGGCCGACGTTGGTCACCAGCACGCCGGAGGTGAAATCAATAAAGCGATTGCCGTCCACGTCTTCGATCGCAGCGCCCTTGGCCCGTTTCCAGACGAGCGGGACCTGGTCGCTCATCGAGTTCGGTTCATACTTCTTCGATATGGCGATGCATTCAGCGGCTTTGGGGCCGGGCAATTGCGTTGCAATGCTCGGCACAGAACCCAGTTCGGTCTGCACGACCTCTGGAGCCGATGTTTCAGACATCCACGACGCTTCCTTTCTTAAGGCTCTCCTCAACGCCCTCGGCGATTCGGGTGGCCTCAATTCCGTCCCGTCCGGACGGATATTTCCCCTCAAGGTCTTTCAATGTTCCGCCGCTTTTCAGGTACGCGATATTCTCGACGAAATCGAGAATGCTGTCAATACCATAGCCTTCCCATATCTCGCGTCCCTGCTTATCAATGCGGGTGCGTAGGAAGCTCGGGTTCCACGTTCTCATACCCTCTTCGGCAGTGCATGTCTGCGTCCCCCTGTCCTGGGAATCACATTCGAGCATTCCTTCGGTTCCGACAAGCCGAACGCCTTGGTTGACGACGGACTCGAATCCGTCAGGTAGAATCCACGATGTTTGGAAGGTTACGCAGGCATCATTTTCAAACTGTACGTGTGCCTGTATCGAGTCCCAGCCTCCGATTCCAATTTCCTCGAGCTTGCCGCCTTTTGTGCCCGTGGCATAGACACTCACCGCGTTGCTGTCAATCATCCAGCGCACGAGGTCGTAAAAGTGGATGCCAAGGAACCAGTTGGACGAGCTTTTCGCGGCCCAACTCTTGAGCCAGTCACGCGGCACCTCAATCCTGTCCTCCATGTGCGCGTAGCCGTACTCAATCCTTCCCAATTCACCGGCCAGGACCTTCTGCCGCATCAGAATGTGCTGAGGGTCATGGCGCTTGTGGAAATCAACCTCAAGCAGAAGGCCTTTTTTCTCCGCCAGTGCCGTAATCTGTTCGCATCCCTCCACGGTCACGTCGAGCGGCTTTTCCACAAGGACGTGCTTGCCTGCTTCCAGCGCGTACATTGC
>JALGUK010000148.1 GCA_029820875.1 Candidatus Zipacnadia bacterium | reverse complement strand
GGGAATGGCGGGGAAGAGTAATCGGCTGGCTCTGAGCAGGGACGTAAATCTGCTCGAACTCCTTTGCCAGCCCTGCGACGGGCAGGTGCCCAAAGCCCGTTTTGCTGAGCACTTCCAATGCACAACCAAGCTGGCCCTTGCCCCCGTCAACCACCACGAGGTCAGGCAGCGCAGCGAATTTTGGGTCTTTGACTCTTGCCGCTTCGAAGCGCCGCGAAAGCATCTCCCGCATCATGGCATAATCGTCTGGCCGTCCCTCGGTGGCTCGCATCTTAAAGCGTCGGTATCCAGACCGGAGCGGCTCAGCGTCCTCGAAAACCACCATTGAGCCGACTGCTTCGCGGCCTGAGGTATTAGAGATGTCAAAACACTCCACCCTACGCGGCGGTGCAGGCAGATTCAGGATGGATTGCAGTTCGGAGAGCACACGCGAGGCGCGCAACCGCCTTTCCGCCTGCGTATTAAGCTCCGCCCGCAGGGCATCCCCGGCGTTTGTATCGGCCAACTCGACAAGCCGCCGCTTCTCACCGCGCTGCGGTCTGTACAGGCGCACGGCTGTTCCCCTCAGGTCAGAAAGCCACTGTTCAAGTAAAGGAGCATCCTCTACGTCCCGGCTCACCAGCACCACCTTGGGCACGTGTGCCGCCTGCGCGTAGTGGCGCTTGATGAATGACTCAAGAACCTCCCCCGGGTCATGCCCGCTGACGTCCCGCAACATGAAATGCTCCTGCTCCACCAAGCGCCCGCTGCGGATGCCAAAGGTCTGCACACATGCCGTGTTTTCTTCCAACGCAACACCCAGAACGTCCTGGTCGCGGTGCTTGGTGGACGTGATTTTCTGCTCCTGGATAACCCGGCGGATAGCGTTGAGCTTATCGCGCAGGCGAGCCGCTCTCTCGAATTGCAGGGCCTCGGCGGCCTGTGCCATCTGCCGCTCGAGAGCCGCGATTAACTTGTCCTGCTTGCCCTCAAGGAAGCGGATTGCCTGGTCCACCGCCTCGCGGTATTCCTGGGCCGACACGGTACCGGTGCAGGGACCCATGCAACGCCCGATGTGGTACAGGAGGCATGGGGAGCTTGTCCGGGTACCGTCAAGAACCCGGTTGCAGGTCGCGATCTGAAAAAGCTCCTGAATTATCCGGATCGTCCGTCGCATCGAGCCGACGCTTGCGTACGGACCGAAGAAACGGCCCTTGCTTGCCGCCAGGACCATCTTCTTTTTCGGATCGTGGTACTTGGCGTGCTTGGGCAATTCGCGGACGACCTTCAGGGTCGGATAAGGGGCATCAACATTGAGCTTCAGGTACGGGTAGGTCTTGTCATCGGCCAGTTTAATATTGAAGAGCGGCTTATACTGCTTGATGAAGTTCTGTTCGAGGATGAGCGCCTCGACTTCCGAATCGGTCACCACATATTCCACACGCGCGGCGAGCTGCACCATCCGTTCCGCCCACGGTGAATGCTTCGGGGCCGGACCGAACCACTGGCGCAGGCGGGCGCGCAGAGAGCGGGCCTTGCCGACGTACAGCGTGCCGCCCTGCGCGTCTGAAATCACGTAGACTCCAGGCCTTCTGGGGGCCAGAGCCACCGTCTCTTGAATGCTTGTTGTCGTCTGGGCAGTATCTATGCTCATATCTCGTGCGGCGTCCTGGAGCCGCTTTATCCTACCAGCTTCTCCAGCTCCCGAATTTCATCACGCAACGCCGCGGCCTTTTCGAACTCGAGGTCCTCAGCGGCTTGACGCATCTGCTCCTGGAGGTCTCGGATAATCTGCACGAGGTCGTCCTCGGGCACATCCTTGACCACAGACGCAAGCTCGCGGACGGCGGTCTGCTGCACTTGTTCGCGGGCGCGAATCGTATCACGTACCGCCTTCTGCACGGTTTCCGGCGTAATGCCGTGTTCCTGGTTATAAGCAAGCTGGATGCGGCGGCGGCGCTCGGTCTCCTCGATTGCGCGGCGCATGGAATCGGTGATTTCATCACCGTACATGATCACTTTGCCTCGGACGTTACGCGCCGCACGACCCATCACTTGAATCAATGAGACCTCCGACCGCAGGAAACCCTCCCGGTCCGCGTCCATTACCGCAACCAGCGAGACTTCGGGCAGGTCGAGCCCCTCCCGGAGGAGATTGACGCCGACGAGCACATCATACTCGCCCAGGCGCAAATCCCGCAGCAACTCGGAGCGTTCCAGAGTCTGCACATCCGAGTGCAGGTAGTGCACTTTGATGTCCAGGTCGGCCAGATATTCCGTCAGGTCCTCCGCCATGCGCTTGGTCAACGTGGTCACCAGGACACGTTCATGGCGGCTGACGCGCTCCCGAATCTCGTTGATAAGGTCGTCTACCTGTCCTTGCGTCGGCCGCACCTCGATTTCAGGGTCAACCAAACCCGTCGGACGGATTATCTGTTCCACTACCCGGGACGACCTCTTCATTTCGTATGGGCCTGGCGTCGCGGACGTGTAAATGACCTGGTTGATTTTCCGGCAGAATTCGTCGAATGTCAGAGGCCGATTATCGTAGGCCGATGGGAGTCGGAAACCGTGCTCGACGAGACTGCGCTTGCGCGAGCGGTCTCCCGCGTACATTGCGCGCAACTGAGGAATCGTCTGGTGGGACTCGTCCAGGACCAACAGATAATCGTCCGGGAAGTAGTCCAGCAATACATAAGGAGGCTCACCGGGCCTGCGCCCGTCGAAATGACGTGAATAATTCTCGATGCCCTGGCAGTACCCCACCTCTCGGATCATCTCTATATCATAACGTGTGCGCTGTTCAAGCCGCTGTGCCTCCAGGAGCAATGCTCTGGATTGCCCGCTCAGTCCGTGCCTGCGAGACCACAAAGTGCGTGGCGGGGAAGACAATCGTGCTCTTTTTCTCCTCGCGGATTTCGCCGGTGACCACGTCAATCAGTGTAATCCGCTCGATCTCATCACCGAACATTTCCACGCGCGTAATCACATCTTCATCCACGGGATATATCTCGATTACGTCGCCCCGGGCACGGAAGCAACCGCGGTGCATCCGCACGAGCTGACGAAGGATGTCGTCGCGGTCGGCGCTCTGGCCGGTCCGGAGGGTGAGGGTGATGTCCTCGTACTGTTCGGGCGAGCCCAGGCCGTAGATGCAGGAGACGCTCGCGACCACGATAACATCGCGACGCTCGAGGAGCGACTGAGTAGTCGAGTGGCGAAGGCGATCTATCTCCTCGTTTATCTGTGCGTCCTTCTCGATGTACGTATCCGTCTGGGGGATGTAGGCCTCCGGCTGGTAGTAGTCGTAGTAACTGACGAAGTATTCGACCGCGTTATTGGGGAAGAACTCTCGGAACTCTGCGCACAGTTGTGCAGCGAGTGTCTTGTTGTGCGCGATAACGAGCGTCGGCCGTTGCACAGCCTCGATGGCCTTCGCGATTGTGAACGTCTTCCCCGAGCCTGTAACGCCCAGGAGCGTTTGCTCCTTTTCGCCGGCCAGCACCCCTTCGACAAGCTGCTCTATCGCCTGGGGCTGATCGCCCTTAGGCGTATACTCAGTGCTCATCTCGAACCTGTCCAAGCCCGTCACCTCATCGCGGCAGAAGTCCCCCATGCCATGCTGTATTATACCCAAACAACACGGCGAGCCTCAAGGGGCCCTCACCCCCGGAGGCTCGCACGATTTGTAGGTTGGCTCAGTCTTCTCGGCCGCCCGCCTCAGAAAATGAAGACACCACTGACCAGGTGATAGTCAGCAAAACCGCCGGAACCCTCCTGGAAGGCATAGTCCGCCCGGTACTTGCCTCCGCGCACTCCAACCCCGACCGTGACGTCGCCATCGTTGAAGCCCATGCGCCCTGTAATCCGTGGAGTCAGCATTGCCTCGGCACCGACCCGCAGGCAGGCATCGGCGGCGTGGCCCAACACGTCGTCGTAGTCGGCGACGAACAGGACGCCGTCGGGCGAGCGGTAGGCTCCGCCTATGGCCAATCGCCGCTCAACTCTCTGTCCGGGAAAGTTGCGAGGTTCGAACATGTTTCGGAGTGCGACCCCGACATACTCGTTCCCCAGGTCAGGGTTCACATTGATGACCACGCCGATGTCGCCGTCGAATTTCGCGCTCGATGCCCCGACGCCGTTGAACTTCCAGTGGCGCAGACTGACACCCACCGCCATCTGTGAGTTCATCGGATACGTTGTCGTGTACGTTATAGCCCGGCTTGCGTTGCCGGTAATGTCATCCTTGAGACGCCAGAAACCAAAGGCCGAGCTGCCGGACTCCCCTGTCGGCGGCATGGTATAGCCGGCAAAAAACGCGTGCAGACGATTATTACTGACAAGCGCTCCGGCCTCCAGAGTCCGGTCCGGCTCGATAGACACCCCCGCTGGGTTCGATTGGATGGCGCTAAGCCCTCCTGAGAGAGCGGTCCCCGCGCTACCCATCGCCATGGCTCTTGGCGCCAGAATCTTCTCCGCCATAGCTTGTGACGCGGCCATAACCACCGTCAAAAAAAGCAATACGACCATTGTCATGAGACGGCAACTGCGACCATTCATGCTGCCCTTGGACCCCCCTTGTGTAAGATTCTCGAGTCTCATAAGACTCGCTATCGGTTCCTCACGACCCGCTTCCGGTTCTCGGTTGCGGCGCAAGGGGCAATACCAACAGTGTCAGAAGCCCGGCTGACCCAATTCCAGCCAGAAACGATGACGCGCTTCAGACCAACGTAATGACAACTCGCGATTGCCGATGGCCCGACTAAAGCCCACTTGTATGTCCCTGGAGGAGCCGCTCTGAAACCGGTAGTAGTTCGTAAGCAACTCCAGAGTATACTTTTTGCCCAGCCGATGGTTAAATGTACTGTACGCATACAACCCGTTGCCGCTCAAGTCATAGCTGCCGCTTAAATAGCCGTACCAATTCTGGTAGTCCCCCGCCGAGAGGTTCATGCCGATTTGTTGACGGACCGGCACCGAGTAGACATTCGACGACTGCTCGTCGTAAGTGTAGCGCAGCGTCAGACTCGTGTTGCCGCCCAGGCGGTGATCCATTGCAATCTCGCCTCTCAGCAGCCGAGTGCGGGTTGCCCGGCTGTCCCAGCCAAGATAGCAGTCCAGGCGAGGCCGCACCAAAGTCTGTGCTCCGAGCTTCCAGCCCGTTACGTAAAGCCCGAACGATACCTGGTCGCTCAGCGTGCGACCCAGAACGCCCCCCGTTGAGAGTCCCACGCGGTTGCCTACTCGGTACTGTAACCCAGTCGCGCCAAGCGGGCGTCCGCGCAGCAACCAATCGAAACTGCTGCGAGTCGTAAGCGGGCGGCCCGGAAGTTTGTCAAAGGACGAGCGAAAGCTCATGGTTTTTGCGCGGTCGTAGCTGTACAGGCTGACATCGCCCAGAACCGCAGCATGTGACGGATACCTAATTGAATAATAACCGCTCAGCTTTTGTCCATACTGCTGCCGATGACCCCATGACATCCCCCAGTCGCTCTGTGGGAGGCCGTTGAGCTCTATCGAACCGACGACATTGCTGCCGCGTTCATAATCCCGCCGGAGAGCCAGGGACCAACCCGGCCTGGATGAAAACCAGTCCCCGGACCGGCCATGCCTGACCCGCACCGACGTCGTCTGCCGCGGTGTGACACTGACATAGAACGGCAAATCAAGCGCCAATCCGCTTGCTGAGCTGATGTTGAGCATCTGCGCCTCGCGCCCAACCGCGCCAAGCCAGACGATGTGATATGGCAATGTGAAAATGTGCTTCCCCCCGACATAAAACTTCGCATGTCGAAGGGCTAACTTCTTACCCCTGAAAAGGAGCGCCCGATCGGCTACCACCCACGTGAGAGTCTCGTCGGTCTCAATAGGCCGGAAGGCGTTTGGAGACAACTGCGCCAGTTCCGACTCGCCGGCCAGCTTAAGCGTACGCCCGTCAAAGACTTTCTGTTCCACTCCAGCGCTCTCGGTTACCCGCTCAAACGCTCCCTGGCGCACACGGAAATCGTACAGAACCCGATTGGTCTTGATGGAGGCGTCCCCAACCGTCACCGTTGCACCCAAGGCCTGCGCCACATCATCTGCTACGTCAACTTTTATCCAGTCCTCGGCACTGATTTTCAGGCCACGATAAACGAGTGTCGCATTTCCGACAGCCTCGATTACGTTGCGGTCAAGACTGTAGCCGAGCCAGTCTCCTTTGAGAACGACAACATCAGCCCCGGTCTCTTTGGCGGCCTCCTCCGAAACCAGCTTGATGTCTATCTGGTCTTTCTCCACCCCTGCGCTTGCGCGGACCGTCGCGCGCCCGGTCTCTGTACTGACAAGGAACACCGTAGCAATTCCGTTCTCGGTTCGGGCCTGAATCATCTGCTGGCCCAGCGTCTCATCGAGCGAAAGTTGTCCTCGTGTCGTCGAAAACACCACTTCCTGGCCGTCAACCAGGTTCCCTGCGCGGTCCCTGACCGTCGCCTGAATCCGGAGGCTGGTCTTACCATCGGCCACCAAATCCGGCTGGCTCGCCGTGAGTTCGAGCCACAGGCTGCCCTGCGCGTTCGCCACTGTAACTCTCAGCAATGCAGCCAGAGCAAGCCAGACCACACAGACTCTAAGCAATATGAGCACCGCCTGCAAGCGGATGGGCATCGGCTCGACCTGCCGGCGGCCATCGGAGGTTACCTCACACACGAGCACGCGCCTTCACGCTCCGCACATCCGACCCAAAACCACTTTCCAGTAGATCGCACGCGAGTCAGGCCACATACAAAAACCGGCAGGATACGCGCATTCCGCAGCGTACCCTGCTGATACCAAGGAGCATTAACGCCCAAACGCGGCGTCACTCTCCGCCCTATATCACTTGTTGAGCCCAGCACGGCTCTGCGGTGACAAGTAGCGCGATTGCAGACCAAATCAGAGCTGCGATGTAGGAATGCTGACAGTTCGGAATGTTACGCGCTGGGTTTCACCAAGGGTCGTATAGACGACGCTCATCTCATAAGTGTAGGCGGCGCCTCCCTCGATGTTGAAGTCGGAATAGGTGATCTGGTCACCGGCGACCTCTGCGATTTGCGTAAACGTGGTTTCCGTTGCCGCGCGCCGATAAATCCTATATGCCGCGATTTGCTCGCGCGGGTTCGGCGGTGGCTCCCATTGCAATAGGACGCTGGTCCCGTCCGAGCTGAGGCGAAGGTTCTGCGGCAGGTCACCGGCTGTGGTTCCGCCACCACCGCCAGAGTTGATTAACGCCACAAGAATACCCGCGCCGACCAGCCACAACGCCCAGTTCGGCACACCCTTCTTCTTTACAGGTGCTTTACGCTCCATCGGCACGCCCGTCAGCGCCTCACCCGCCTTCGCGACGGCGTCCTGAACAGCCTCCGCCCGCAGCGGTGCGAGAGTACCCTTGTAACCGGCGCGCTCCGTACTTACGCCTCGAGTCGCAAATGTCTTCGCCGGCGTTACCTGGGCCTTCGGCTCCAATGTTTCCGGGTCCATATTCTCAGCCACGCGGTAGATAGTGCCTGAGAACGTGACGGCCACCGACGCGGGCTGGCGTGTCGCCGTATAGCCCTCAATCTTGGTCAGCATGACCATATCGGCACCAAGGGCATTGCCGATTTTCACCGCCATGCGAGCATCCGGCTTACTTTCAATCTCTTCTCTGCTGATCTTGCCCTCGTCCACGGCCCGCAACACTGACGGGGCTGTGGAGCTGTACAGAATCGGCTGGTAAAGCCCGCTACGCCTCATCGCGAGCATGCTGGCGTCCACGAGCGCGGCCGCCAACCCTTCAGGAGCTTGTCCGGAGAGATCCTCCGGCATGAAGATGACGAGCTTGTGCCCGCCTCCCTGTGCTTCAGCGGCTACCGGCGCCAACAACGGCGCAACAACGGAGAATGCGATAGCAGCGAGTGCCAAGTGGAGTAACGGCGCACTCCATGGGCCGGATCGCATTTGCGTCATGCAGGTTCCCCCCTGGCATAGTGTCGCCCGGCAAACTTCGAGCATCACAGCGCCCATGGCGTGCGATGCACTTTAG
>JALGUK010000147.1 GCA_029820875.1 Candidatus Zipacnadia bacterium | reverse complement strand
CATATCACCCGGTTCGAGCACTTTGACGGGAGCTATCCGGCCCGCATCAGTCAGCTCATAGCGCCCGACTGCGAGAAACCTCCCGAGATTGTCGTAAACCCTTGTCAATTGCCCAGGCTGGAGTTGACGGCTTGCCGGCGGAGCCGCCACTTGCATGCCATGTGACAAAGCCGTCGCGGCCTCCGCTGTCAATTCAATGCGCGGCCAGTTCGCCAGGCCGGCATCCATCGGGAGCACGTAACGGTCAAGCTCACCGTCGCGGGCTGCCTGCTCCATCTGTTCGAGGGTCACGGCGTCTTGGATACTCCAAGGGC
Source organism: Candidatus Zipacnadia bacterium (assembly GCA_029820875.1). The sequence continues at coordinate 5,772 of JALGUK010000147.1, read as the reverse complement.
CGTTTTGGGTGCGAACCAGGAACGACATGTACGCACCGCAACCAAGCCGTTCACCCAATCGCGCACAAAGCGTGCGCACGTAAGTACCCTTGGAACAGGCCAGCAAGACCGGATGTGGACTCGGCGCGTCTTGCGCTCAACAACCTTGCCCTGGCGGGCGAGCTGATAGAGTCGCCTCCCCTGATGACGCGCTGCAGAGACCATCGGCGGCTCCATCTCCCACTCGCCTTCCAGACTACTGAGCGATTCCTCAACGGTGGCCATGGTGACACCACCGGTCTCTCCCCGCTGCACTATATGGCCCTGAGCGTCCAGTGTATCCGTGGCAAACCCCAGAACAGCCTCTTCCCCAGGCACAGGACCAACACGCCCGCTGCACCCGGATCGAGTGCCCCCGTATGACCTATGCGCCGCTGACCCGTCAGATGTCGCGCAAAGTCCACCACATCGTGGGAGGTCATACCCGGCGGCTTGACAACGACGAGAGTTCCATCCATAGCCCCGCTACTTACCGAGCGCTTTGAGGATTTCAGGCGCCAGAAGGGATTCCGCCTGGGCGAGAGTCATTGCCGGAAGCGTACAACCGGCGGCGGCCCGGTGTCCGCCGCCATCGTGAGCCTCGGCGATTGCGCCTACGTCGGTCTCGTCGGTAGCGCGCAGAGAGCAGCGAACTCCGGCGCCGGACATCTGCTCACTGAGCAGCATCGCCACCCGCACGCCCTCGCAGGCCTTCAGGTGGTCAATGATGCCCTCCGTCTCTTCGGGAGCAGCGCCTGCCTCCTGAAAATCCTTCCGCGATAGTGTAGCAATCGCGATTGCACCATCCGCCAGGTAGTGAATGCCGGTGAGCGCTCGTCCGAGAAGCGCAAGTGCGGAGGGGGATTTGCTCACGTATGCCTGTTGGGCAATGACGGATGGAACGGCTCCGGCTTCGACAAGTACCGCTGCCGCCCTGAATGCCCGCGCGGAAGTGTTCTGGAATCGGAAGAACCCTGTGTCGGTACCCAGCCCACAGTACAAGCACGTCGCGATGCTCTCTGTAAGACGAATCGGCAAGTCGTGCAGCAGACTGAGAATGATTTCACACGTGGCCGGCGCGACGGGGTCGACAAGGACCAGGTCGCCGAAGGTGTGCTCGGAGACGTGATGGTCTATGTCAATGACCACATCTGAGCTGCGGATAACCCCCTCCATCGTGCGGAGGCGCCCGGGCCCGTCGCAATCCAGAACAATGCCCACCTCAGGGGGCTGGGTGGGTGCCGCCGTGGAGAATAATTCCCAATGCGGGAGAAAGCGATACCTCTGAGGAACCGGATCCGGGCACAAGGCCTGGACTTGCTTGCCCATCTGCATCAACGCAAGGCTCAGCGCCAGCACCGAACCGATCGCATCGCCGTCGGGGTTCTCATGACATGCGATCGCAAAGGATGTCCGCTGCTCAAGACATTGAATTATCTTCATGCGGCTCTCGCTGTTCTTCACGAGACGCCTCCGGAGCGGTCTGTGATTCCTCTGCGATCCGGTTGAGCAGTTTCGTGATGCGGGCTGCGCGCGCCACGGACTCATCATAGACGAATGTCAGCTCCGGGGTATAGCGCAGCTCGATCGAATGTCCAAGCGTCGCCCGCACGAAACCGGCACTCGCTGTGAGACACTCCATGCTGCGGTTAATCTGTGCCTGTTCCCCATAAATGCTGACGAAGACATGAGCATGCTTCAGGTCGGGGGAGATCTCCACATCGGTCACCGTTACAAATCCCAGACGCGGATCGCGGATTTTGAACTGCACAATCCGGCTGATCTCCTCCTTAAGCAACTCCTCCACGCGCCGCTGCCTCTGCGTTCGCATGTTGCTGCCCTCCCCGCCTGGGGGATTCCCTCCAGTTCGAGCCTTAATCCAGCTCCAGGTGGCACCGTGTTACAACCGCGCGTGGGTCCTTTTCAACGAAGGAGAGGACCTTGTTCAACACGCGGTTGGCCTGTACCGATGATTCCGACACACACGCGACTCCGATCGTCGCCACTTGATGAGCATCCTGGCGATCCACTTCTGCGACGGAGACGTTGAACCGCGCCTGCATCCGCCCGATGATACTCTTGACGACGGCACGCTTGTCCTTGAGGGAAAGGGCATCGGAGATGAACAGCTCAATTCTGAGAACGCCAACGGTCATAGGTGACCCTCGCCCGGCGGGCGGCGCCAGCGTCAACTCTCCCGGGTTACCTCGCGCTCTTCGAATGCTTCAATAATATCGCCTATCTCCCACGCTTGGAATCCATCAACGATGACGCCGCAGTCGAAGCCGGCCGTCACATCGGTGACGTCATCCTGGAAACGGCGCAGGGACGTCAGGTGCCCTTCGAACAGAACGTCGCTGTCACGGTAAATGCGAATCTGCGCCCCGCGGGTCATATGTCCTTCAATCACATGGCAGCCCGCAATGGTTCCCAGCCGGGAGCTTCGGAACGTCTCCCGTACTTCGGCACGCCCAAGCAGGATCTCTTCAAACACGGGCGGCAGCAAGCCGACCATCGCATTGCGGATGTCTTCGGTGGCCTCATAGATGACGTTGTAGGTCCGGATCTGCACCTGCTGGTCGCGGGCAAGTTGCCGGGCTACAGCATCGGCCGAAACGTGGAATCCGATGATGACGGCATTGCTCGCGACTGCAAGGTTGACGTCCGTCTCCACTATCGGACCGACGGCCTCGTGGATGATATGCATATCGACTTCATCGAATTCCACGTCAATTTGCTCCAACGCCTGCCGCAGCGCCTCGGCGGACCCTTTGGTGTCCGCCTTGATAATCAGGTTAAGGTCCTTTACCTCTCCCCGCTGCACCTGCGCAAACAAGTCTTCGAGTGTCATGCGCAAACTTGAGCCTTCCGTCTCACTACGAGCTTGCTCGAGCCGGTTAGCCGCCAGTTCCCGTGCGCTTTTGCGGTTCTTGACAATCTCGACGCGTTCCCCGGTCTCCGGTACATCGGAGAGGCCGATCAGTTCGACAGCGGTGCTCGCCTCGGCGCGCTTGATGCGGTTACCCTGCCAATCGTGCATGGCGCGCACGCGCCCGTGGGCGGTCCCGCAGACGATATCGTCTCCGACCTTGAGGGTTCCGTTGCGCACCACGACCGAGGCCACGGGGCCGCGGCTTTGGTCTAAATGGGATTCAATAACGATTGCCTCCAGCTCGCCCTTCGGGTCAGGTGACAGTTCCTGGACGTCTGCGACAAGCAGTACCATCTCCAGAAGGTCTTGCAGCCCTGTACCTTGAAGCGCGGAGACAGGCACAACGATAGTGTCTCCACCCCATTCCTCGGGTGTGAGGCCCTCCTCCGTGAGCTGTTGCTTGACACGGTCTACGTTTGCGGTTGGTAAGTCAATTTTGTTGATTGCCACGATGATGGGCACACCGGCTGCTCGTGCATGGCTGATAGCCTCGCGGGTCTCCGGCATGACCCCGTCGTCGGCGGCGACTACGAGGATGACAATGTCGGTGACCTTGGCCCCGCGGGCACGCATCGCAGTGAAAGCGGCGTGGCCCGGGGTATCAATGAAGACGATCTTGCGGTGATCAACATGGACCTCCGATGCCCCGATATGCTGGGTGATGCCGCCGTGCTCGGCTTCGGTGATCCGCGTCTTACGAACGGTGTCCAGGAGTGTAGTTTTGCCATGGTCAATGTGGCCCATGACAGTTACGATGGGGGTCGCCGGGCATGCCTGAGGCGGGCGCTTAGGGGGGGCTGCGGCCTGCCTCTTGCTTTCCGGCCTGACAGCCGGCTCCGCGACGGCGGTTTCCTCGGCGGGCGCCGACTTTTGCGCCTCCTCCTGAAGGAGCTCCCGGACAGCCGTTGCAGTGGCCTCATCAACTGTGCTCGAGTGGGTCTTGACCTTAACCCCCAGCTCATCGAGCACCTTGATAAGCTCCTTGCTCGGAAGCCCTAATTCTTTTGCCAGAGTATAAACACGGACTCTTGCCATCACGCAACACCTCCGCGAGGGCCACTGCCATTCCCCTCGGGACTCGGGCTGCTCTGCGCTTCGGCGGGGGGGTTACCGCGTTCAGCGGAGGCCGGGTGTGGCAGGGCGCTCTGCAGCCGTTGTCTAAGGCATTTGAGTGCCTCCCCCGATATCTTCATCTTCAGTGCGCGTTCGATTATTTTCTTCGTTCCGCCCTTCTCGACACATTCGGGCCTGCGACACAGATACGCACCGCGTCCTGGCAATTTGCCGGTCTCGTCAACAAGTACCTGCCCATCGGTGGTGCGAACCAGCCGGAGCAACTCCCCCTTGGGGCCGCTGCGTTGACAAACGATGCAAGTACGCTGCGGAACATGCTTGCGGCGTCGCAAGGGATTCTTTGTCATGCCTCATCCGTCCCGGGCGGCTCGGAGTCGTCGTCACCTTCAGTTAGGGAAGCTGCCTGCCTGACCGTCATGATAGCGGCCTGCCCGCCCTCGGACATCTCCTCTTGCGCCGCTGGCTCCTGCTCGGCGGCGGCCTGCGTGACTTCAGGGGATGAGCTATCCACCTTGTCGTCGGTGGTCTCATCCTCCGGTTGTTGGGCGCTCTCGGCGTCCTGTTCGGGCTCCTCGAACGAGGCCTCTTGGACCTGCACCGCCTCCGCCTGGGCCGGCTCAGACGCCGATGTACCGGTGATTGCCGCCTTCAGAGCAGCGGCCACGTCAGCAGGGGAACGCTGCTCGACCGACTTCGGCTGCAGAAGAGCACGGATCTGGTTTGCCTGTGCGCCGGTGATGGTGCTTGAATGGGATGCCGCTTCGATACCTTGCTCGGCCAGCACTTCCAGCAGCTCTTTGCTGGTCATATCCAATTCCTGGGCCAGCTCGTATACGCGCACTTTCTCGGTGTTTGCGGACATAGCGGCTTCCAGCTCCGCCGCCAGTTGTTCCGCGTACTGAGCCTCGCTGCGGATGTCTATCTTCCAGCCGGTGAGGCGCGCGGCAAGGCGTACGTTCTGGCCCCGGCGACCGATGGCCAGGGATAGCTGGTTGTCAGGTACAATCACGGTAGCGGAAAGGTCTTGCTCACTTGCGATTACACGAGAAACCTTTGCTGGACTCAATGCGCTGGCAAGATATTCTTCAATCTTAGGCGCCCACCGGACGATGTCGATTTTCTCGCCGTCAAGTTCATCCACAATCGCCTGCACTCGTGCGCCTCGGTGCCCCACACACGCTCCTACGGCGTCGACCTGCGGGTCACGGGATGCCACCGCTACCTTCGAGCGGGCACCGGCCTCCCGCGCTATCGACTTGATTTCGACGATTCCCTCCTCCACAAGTTCAAAGAGCCTCTTGAGCAGGTCCGGGTGGCTTCGCGACACGACGACCTGGGGTGACTTGGTTGTCTTGCGCACGTCTACAATCAGCACCTTGAGCCGGTCGCCGAAGCGATAGGCCTCGTTCGGAACCTGCTCGCGCGGCGGCAGCAACGCCTCCACACGTCCCAGGCTGATGAAGACATTGCGGTTGTCCTTGCGTTGGACCTCGCCGGTAACGACCTCCCCCGCCCGCGCGCTGAACTCGTCGAAAACAATCTCCCGCTCCGCCTCTCGGATACGCTGCACCAGGACTTGCTTGGCGGTCTGAGCGGCTATGCGGCCGAAGTTCTCGGGGGTTACATCCTCGTCGAGCCAATCCCCGATTGCAACATCGGGCTTGCGCTGCTGTGCCTCGGCCAGAGAGACCTGGGCGTGGGGATTATCCGGCTCCGCCACGACCTGGCGTCGCGCGAAGACACGCCAC
>JALGUK010000146.1 GCA_029820875.1 Candidatus Zipacnadia bacterium | reverse complement strand
TCCTGCTTCTGCGCCAGTTCGGGGTAATCCGCAACGACTACCCGTGTTACAACCGGGACGGCGCGATAAAGGAACGGCTGAACGAGGCCGATAAGCCTCCCGAAGCGGTACGCACGGCGAATCAACCGACGCAGGACATACCCCCGGCCTTCGTTGCTCGGCATGACACCGTCGGCCATAAGAAACGTCGCCGCACGGACGTGATCGGTGATAATCCGCGCCGCCACGTCCGTCTCGGCGCTGCCACCGGAGTACTGGTAGCGCCCGTTTGTAGCCTCCTGGGCCATCTGAATCACGTAATCGAGAATCCGCCGCAGCTCGTCGGTGTCAAAAACCGTCGAGACCCCCTGCATAAGAGTCGCGATGCGCTCAAGCCCCATACCGGTGTCAATACCCGGCGCTGGCAGGGGCGTGAGAACTCCGTCTTCGCTCTCGGTGAACTGCTGAAAGACCAGGTTCCAGTACTCCATGAAGCGGTCACAGTCACAGCCGGGTCTGCAGTCCGGGCGGCCGCAGCCGACCTCCGGGCCCATATCCAGGTACAACTCCGAACACGGCCCGCAAGGTCCCTCCCACCGGACCTGCGGCCACCAGTTGTCCTTCTTGCCGAGGCGGATAATCTTCTCCCGCGGTATCCCTGTGACCTCATGCCAGATGTCAGCGGCCTCGTCATCCTCTTCGTAGATGCTTACCCAGATGTCCTCGCGAGGGAGATCCCACACCTCCGTGGACAACTCCCACGCGTATTCTATGGCGCCTCGCTTGAAGTAATCGCCGAAGCTGAAGTTGCCGAGCATCTCAAAGAACGTGTGGTGACGCGCCGTGCGGCCTACGTCCAGGAAACTCCGTCGAATTTCAGAAGCGGTCATTGATGGAAAACCTCCGAGGGCAACGGGCGATAGTCCGTAAATCGCAAATCTGAACACGGGCAGTGGGCGTATACCGGCATCGGCCTAATCCATGCCGGCATCCGCCTCTGTGGACGTCATTGCAGCATCCTGCGCGTCGTCTGCTTCTGACTCCTGCTTCTTTTCGGTCCTTCCCGCCAACTGCGGGACTGCATGCCACAGTATAATCTTCAGACTGCCGGTCACCGGCACGGCCGCTATCATACCGATGATTCCCCACAGAGCATACCCTGCCATAAGCGCGAAAAGGACGGCCAGCGGGTGCAAACCCACCCTTTTGCCCACGATTCTGGGCATCAGAATGTTATCGAAAACCTGGTTGCAAGCGATCATAAGACCCGCCGCAAGCAGGCCGCAAAGCAGCGAATGGGTGGATGCGGTCGCATAGCCTACTACTCCCGCCAGCACCGCGCTCAGGGTCGCACCGATGTAAGGAATTGGATAAAGAAGGCCAGTGACAATACCCAGCAGCAACGCATAATCCATGCCGAAGACAAAATGCAGAACATACAGGAGCAGTGCGGAGGCAATTCCGATGGAAATGCTCACTATGGCGATACCGCGCAGGTAACCACCCAGCATCGTAGATATCTCGCGGCTGACGGCCAAAGCCTCCTGCCTACGGTCTTCAGGGACCATCTCGTAGAGCCTGCGGCCTATGGGCTTAAGCTCCAGCATAAGGTAGAAAGTAATAATCGGTACGATGATAATCATTGCCACATTTGATAGAATTGCCACAACCTGGTTTGTCGCATACTGAATCGCGCGGGTCGCCACCCCACCCAGCCAGTTACGTGCGCGGTCCTCGACCTCACCCAGCTTCTCAGTCGTCACTGTGATGCCCAGGGTCTGCTCCGCCCAATGGGCAATCCGGCTCGAGAACCGCCGCATAAGATCCACGGACGCTATAACCTTGTCCCGGCGGCCGAGCCAGCCCTCCTCGACAACCCCAACGTGTCCGACCGTGCCGTCCTGCAAGCGGCGGACGCTGCTGACAGTCATTTTCCCGTTTGGGGAAACAATCTGGCCGATATCTCCCTGGACGCCGTCTTCGCCAGCTCTGAAGGGTGTCGAAGACAGGACAACCTCCACAGGAGTACCCTTGACGGCATATTCTACACCTTTGCCATTGACACCAATCGCTATGATCCTGGCAACTTCTCTGCGGGTCAGGCTCAATTCCTCGATGTAGCTGCCCAGATTGGATGCAAGCTGCTGGGCCTGTGATACGGCGGGAGGCACGATGAGCGCTGCCACAATGACACCTGCCGCCACCAGACACAGGACGACGAACCAGACGGCGCGGGTTCGCTTCCAGCCACGGCTCTCAAGAGAGTCCAGGAGCGGCTCGAAAACGTACGCAACCACCGCCCCCAGGGCGAACGGGAGCAATATAACACGAATCCGGAACAAAACGTACACGACACCAACGGTCAGCAACAGAGCTGCCGATACACTGAGGACTATCAGCGGCCACAGGCGCCTCTGAGTCACCTTTCTCCTCCCGAGGTTTCGTCGCTTTCCCTTTCTTCCTTCAGAAGATAGCGCCGCATGTTGGCGATGGCCCGCCGTTCGAGCCGAGATACATGCATCTGTGATATCCCCAGGCGCTTGGCAACCTCGCTCTGCGACATCTCTTCATAGTAACGCCACCGGATAATGGTCTTTTCCCGGAGGTTCAACCGGTCAATGGCCGCATGCAGCCGTGCTGCGTCGCCGATTCGCTCAAAGGTCCGGTCCACCACACCGAGGCGATCACTAAGCTGCAGGCCGCGGCGGCCGTCTTCCTGCGAACCGGCGTCCAGAGACAGCAGTTCATACGACTGTCCCAATTCACTTGCTTCGATGACGGACTCTACGTCGTGCCCGGTCTCCTCTGCTATCTCCTCGTAAGTCGGCGGTCGGCCCAGGCGCACCGATAACTGCTCAACGGTCTTGGACACCCGCAAGTTCAGCTCTTGCAGCCGTCTGGGGACCTTAATCACCCAACCCTTGTCACGGAACCACCGCCGGATTTCCCCCTTGATGGTCGGCACGGCGAATGTCGCAAACTTGGTGTTACGCGATGGGTCATAGCGGTCCACTGCGTTTATCAGACCCACACGCCCCACCTGGACAAGGTCCTCAAGCAACTCACCGTGATGGGCATACTCCTTGGCGACGTGGAACACCAGAGGGTCATGCATGAGAATCAGACGCTCGCGGATTGCGGGGTCGCCCGTCTGCCGCAGGCGTTTAAAAAGCTCCGAGGCGTCGTGAGTACCTTGCTCCTGCGAGTCCTCCGAATGGGCACCTGACAATCGGATCAACCCCCGGCCTCGGAGACAATCGCCGGAGGAGCGGCTTGATGGGGGCGCAAGGGCCAGCCCCTTCGGGCCTTCTCGATAGAGCTAACAAGCGGAGTACCCACTTGAAGAATTCACCCTTCCAGGCGTTTGGCCATGCACACAACCATCCCCACCGGCGCCCCTTTCTCAATCTCCACCTTGTCCATCAAAGAGCGAATAAGAAAGAGTCCAAGCCCGTTTTCCCCCGGCAGCCCCTTGTGCTCCCAGAGCCGCTCATCTGTGGCGTCGAAGCCGGGGCCCTGGTCGGCGACTCGAATCTCCAGCGACTGCGGGTGCTCAATAAATGTGAGAGTAATGACGTCGTCCTGCTCACCGACAACCGGAGTGGCGTGCTCGATTGCATTAGTGCACGCTTCGGACACCGCCACCTTCATGTCCTCAATCGCCTGGTAGTTGAACCCCATGCGTGTGGCAATTCCCACCAGTGTCAACCGCACGGTGGCGACGTAGCGGGAGTCGCGCGGAAGTGTCAGTGTCACCCAACGCGCATCACTCATCGCCCTCACACCCTTGGCCTTCCTCCAAAGCGTTGACGGCCTCTTCCTGATTCGCGGCTACGATAATCAGCTCCGTAAGGCCCGAAATCTTCAGGATTCGGAGGATGTGTTCGTTCGTGCAGATTACCACCAGACTGCACCCCCGTTCGCGGGCACGCTTTGCAGCGCCCATCATGACCCCCAGACCCGTACTGTCCAGATAACGCACCTTCCGAAGGTCCACAATAAGCCCCGCCGGCTCCCGCGACTCCGCTTCACTCATCTGCTCCCGGAACTTGGGCGCAGTGTAGGCATCTATTTCACCGGAGACCCGCAACGCGATATACTGCTGCGACAGATTCTCGACATCAATTACCAGTGTCATGATTTTCCCTCCGAGTCACCCAACTTGCCCGTCCTGTCTCTCTTCTCCTTGGAGTCGGGTGACACCTGCCCGCGTAAAGCTCTTTCCCAGGCGGCGAGCCGGCGCTGGATCTCCGCCTCAAACCCCCGCTCCGTCGGTTCATAGTACTTTTGGCCTTCAAATCCATCGGGCAGGTACTGCTGTGGCACCAACCCCCCGGGGAAGTCGTGCGGATATTTGTAAGCTGCATCCTCCTCGGGAACCTCTTCGGCGGGCCATGTACGCCTCAGATGCGGCGGAACCTGAGCCGGCGGCCCTTCCCTCGCTGCCTCTCGCGCCCGGCTGATGGCCACATAACTGGAGTTGCTCTTGGGAGCGGTGGCGATGTAAATCGTCGCCTGTGCAAGTGGAATCTGCGCTTCGGGCATCCCGACGAACTCCACAGCCTGCGCCGCGGCAGTCGCGACCACAAGCGCCATCGGATCTGCGTTCCCGACATCCTCTGCGGCCTGAATCACCAGGCGCCGGGCGATAAACCTCGGGTCCTCTCCCGCCTCGAGCATCTTTGCCAACCAGTAGAGCGCTCCGTCGGGGCTTGACCCTCTCATGCTCTTGATGTAAGCGGAGATGGTGTCATAGTGTTCATCGCCGGCACGGTCGTAGCGAAGCGCTTTTTGCTGCATCGCCTCTTCAGCAGCGGACAAATCAATGCGGCGAATCCCGTCGGAATGGGGCTTGGTCGTGGAGAAGGCCGCTTCAAGACCATTGAGGGCGGATCGCACATCCCCGCCACAAGCCTCAACGAAATGGTCCATTGCCTCCGGGGTCACCTCAACGCCCTTGCCTCCCAAGCCACGCTCAGAGTCCGACAGCGCCCGCTCGAGAAGCGTGCGAACATGGACCTTTTGCAACGGCCTCAGCCGAAAGATTCGGCAGCGGGACCGCAGCGGCCCGACAACCTCGAAGTAGGGGTTCTCCGTCGTGGCACCAATGAGGATGAACGTCCCGGCCTCTACATGTGGGAGGAGGGCGTCCTGCTGCGCCTTGTTCAGGCGATGGATTTCATCAATAAACAGAATCGTCTTGCGGCCGTGCATAGCCAACGCCCGACGGGACTCCTCCGCGACCTGGCGAATGTCGGCCACCCCGGATAAAACGGCACTGAACGGCTCAAAGCGCGCCTTGGTCGCATGTGCTATGACCGCTGCAAGACTCGTTTTTCCGCAGCCGGGAGGGCCCCAGAGGAGGAGGGAAAAGAGACGATCGTTCTCGATGGCCTTTCTAAGAAGCGTGCCGGGCGCCAGAATGTGGTCCTGTCCCACCAGCTCTTCCACCACACGGGGGCGCATCCTCGTGGCAAGAGATGCCGCTTCGAACAGTTCCTGCTGGCTGCCGGCTTCGAATAAATCCATCCTTCTTCACCGTTAGCCGGCCCACGCCCGCGGGGCACAGATGCCCCTCGAGGAGCGAAAATGCCCCGCCATGCCGTAGCTCCCGTAGGTTTGAACCTGACGGTCCAAGTGGGTGCCCTCCCGAATGCTTTGAAAAACGTCCTCGCCACATCCGAAGCCAGGCTCCCTATTTGTGTGTGTTGGCTCAACACTAATAAGGATGCCACGTACACAGCAGGGCATAAACGGCACTGCCGTGAAATCGGTTATCAACTCGGAGGCGCTCTTACAAAGTTTCACGCCCGCCGTCGCTCACATAGACCACTTTACTTTTTGACTATAGCACATTTGGCATCGAAATGCAAGACCAGCGGAGCCGGCTTATTGGGCTTGACATGGCCGCGGCATGGCGCTATACTACTTGTTAAATATTTGTTACA
>JALGUK010000145.1 GCA_029820875.1 Candidatus Zipacnadia bacterium | reverse complement strand
GCACAACCAGAGTGTTCCGGACGAAGATGGGTTGGATAGTGGTAGAGGCCACCCCGAAAGGCATTGCGAGGGTGTCGGGACCACACAAGTGGAAATCAGAGGCGCATCCGCGGGCGCCGGCACCGAATGCGCGGGCCACCGGAGCCGTCCAGGACCTGCTTGACCGCGCGGAGCAGCAATTGAAGGCATACTACGCAGGTGAGCGTGTCACATTCGAGCTTCCCCTGGACCTGCATGCACAAACGCCGTTTCAGCGCGAGGTTTTGCTCGAGGCCGCGAGGATTCCCTATGGGCAAACGGTATCGTACGGAGAACTTGCCGCACGAGTCGGCAGGCCCCGAGCCGCCCGGGCCGTGGGGCAGGTGATGAAGCGCAATCCCGTGGCGCCCATCGTGCCCTGCCATCGGGTAGTCGGCGCGGACGGGACCCTCGTTGGATTCGCAGGCGGCCTGCATTTGAAAGCGCGGCTGCTTCAGATGGAGAGCCTCCCCGCCGACCGTGAGTAAGCCGCATCCTCGAGTACGGCTGAATGTGCGATTGCTCATCGCCAGCTCCGCTTGACTTACCTTCCTCGCGGTGTTACACTTTTCAAAACGGGTTGTCAGAGTCCAAGTTGGGGGCGCCCTAAGGTCGGGTCAGGGCGCCCGTTGAGCAGGTTTTCATTGGACGGCGGGAGGCGCAATTATCGCCCTGAACGCGGAGCCGTTTGCAATCCGGACGAAGAATCTGTCCAAGCGTTTCGGCGCCATGTGGGCGGTACGAGGGCTGAGCTTAACCGTCCTCCGCGGGCAGATTTTCGGCTTTCTCGGCCCCAACGGCGCCGGAAAGACGACCACGATTCGCATGTTGCTGGGTCTCAGCCGACCTACCGCCGGCTCGGCCGATGTCCTGGGCCGGTCCATGCCGAAGCACAGGGTGCAGGTTTTGCGTACGGTCGGCGCGATGGTCGAGGCCCCCGCCTTTTACAACTTTTTGTCCGGCCGGCGAAACCTGGAGATACTGGCGGCGATGTCCGGTGGGGTTGATGCCGAGCGGGTGGACGAGGTCCTCGAGACAGTGGGGCTTACGGACCGGCAACATGACAAGGTCGGTCACTACTCCCATGGTATGCGCCAGCGGTTGGGCATCGCGCAAGCACTTCTTCCGGACCCGGAGCTGCTTATCCTCGACGAGCCGGCAAGCGGCCTGGATCCGGAGGGCTTGCGCGAAGTCCGCCAGCTCATCAAAGGGCTGGGTCGCCACAAAGGCGTGACTGTGTTTCTGTCCAGCCACCTATTGAGCGAGGTCGAGCAGATTTGCACACATGTCGGCGTCATCTTTAAAGGTCGCCTGGTTGCGCAGGGCGAAGTCTCCGACATTCGCGCACAACTGAGGGACCGGGCGGAGATTTGGGTGGACCGCGTAATGGAGGCCGTTGAGGCGCTCAGCGATGCGGGTTATTCTGCAGAAGTATTGGACCGGAACGGACGGGTCGTGGTGGAGGCACCCCCGGAACAGCTCAGCGCTGTGAACACGCTCCTGGTGAGCAAGGGGTTCCAGGTGTCGGCCCTCATACCGGAGAGACAGACTCTCGAGGAATTCTACTTGTCGGCGGAGGAGGCGCAGGGGTGTGCTGACAGGCCTGAAGCTTGAGCTAATCAAGCTCTATCGGTCGCGGGTTACTTATCTTGGTTTTGCAGCCATCCTTCTGCTGGCGCTTCCCGTGGCCCTGGAGGCTCGATACCACGGAGGCGGGCGCGAAATCAGCCGGCAAGTCGGCCGGGACGCAGTCATCGGCGGCAGAATCCTCACGGCACAGGTCTGTGCGGCCCGGATAATGACACCGGCCTTCTATGTTTTCGTGCCAATGCTGGTAGCGGTAGTGGCGGGCGGCCTGGTCGCGGGAGAGGCGGCCTCCGGGACGCTACGGACGATTTTGGTCCGACCGGTGCGGCGGTGGGCGCTGCTTGCAAGCAAGTTTCTCGCCGGGGTTTTCCACGCGACGCTGTTGTGTTATTCGCTTGCGGCAGTCTGCCTGATTCTGGGCGGTCTCTTGCTCGGATTCGGAGACCTATGGTGGGCCGACGGGGGGATAGTCGTCCATCCCTCCGGGCAGGCGCTTGCGCGTCTCGCGCTCGCCTACGGCCTCGCAAGTTTTTCTATGTGGACGATGGTCGCAATCAGCCTGCTGTTCTCAGTGCTGTTTCGCAGTCCGGCGGCTGCAGCCGGCGCTGCCGTAGCGCTGCTGATATTGTGCGGAATCATGATGGGCCTGGAGAGCTTTCACTCGGTCCGACCGTACCTTTTTACGACTCACATGAATTTGCACATGCTTGTCTTCCGCAGCAAAATCCCGTGGGCCGATGTGCTTGCACATGCAAAGGTGCTCGCGGCATATACGGCCGGGGGCTTTCTCCTGAGCGGGCTGATTTTCTCGCGCAAGGATATCCTATGTTAACTATCGAGGAGTGCTGGGCATGGATAGCGGCTACATTGCCAAGTGCGTGAGAGTATCAGCTTGTGTGTTGGTCTTTTCTCTGGTCGGGGTTCATGCGTGGAGCGGGGAGCTTTCGCCCGAGCAGATGCTGCGTAAGTCGCTCAATCTGTACGAGGGAATCCAGGACTATCAGGCTCACGTTAAGGTCCAGGTACGCATGGAGGGCGTGGACATCCCGGACCGCACAGCCATCCTGTATTATAAGAAACCCGACAAGCTTAAGATTCAGTCCGACCAGATTATCCTCCTGCCGCGCCAGGCCGTCCTGTACATGCACGAGCTTGGTACGCAGGTCCACAAGCAAGCGAAAGTGATACTCATCGGTAAAATCAGCAAGCCGCAGAAGCTTACCTACGTGCTCAAAATCATCCCGAAAAAGGACAACCCGTCTAAACCCTTGCGTATACTCGTCTACCTCGATGGGCGACGGTGGACTGTAGATACAATGAAAATCTACGAGGGTGAAAAGCTCATCGCCCAACTCGATGCGACATACACGCATGTCAAAGAAAAGTTCTGGCTCCCGTCCGCCTTGACGCTGAGATTGACGACTGCAATCGGTGCTTATCGCGGCAGCGCAAACAAGGGCGGCACGGCAAGCATCGCGTTCTCTGACTACCGTGTGAACTTGGGCCTGGGCGACGGGTTTTTCGAGCAGTCCTGATTCAGTCTTGCACGTGAGGTAATAGGGTTGGCTCAAGGTCGCCGTCTAAGTCGTGTGGAGCGTTCGCTTCTGGCTCGCTGTCGCCAGCTCGATACGGGAGCTCTTCACGCCGTGCTGTACCGTCACGCCGACGAGGTATACGAACGCCTCGCAGCCCGGCTGCGGGATCGGTCGCGGGCGGAGAAGGCCTTTGAGGAGGTGTTCCGGCGTTTCCTGGATGCAGCGCCTGCATTCAACGGCTCTCGCACGATCGGCGACCACTTGCGGGTTATAACAGATTCCCTCGTGCCGGCATCCGATGTCCCCCCACCTGCGCCGACGCTCGCGGAAGCCGAGTTCGTGGACCTTGTGCCCAGCCCCGATGTCGTCACACGGGTTGAACAGATGCTCCTTGAGCAAGCGCCCGCGCTCTCCAAAACCGTCCGCCATGCCAACCGTCGCGCCAAGCGGCAAGTCCTTGTAGGCATCATCGGGCTGCTCGTTGTGACGGCGGCCGTCCTGGCGGCGCGCCTGACCCATACTGCGCGAGTGCAGGCGGACCAGGTCCTCGAGTTCGCATCAGAGGCTATCGTCCAAGAGAACCTGGTGGAGGAGGTCAGAGACTGGATTCGACGGGAGGAGCTCTCGCCATTGCACGGGGAGGCTCGGCGGCACGACCTGGAAGAGTTACGCCTTGTTCTCGAGGAGCTTGCCAGTCTGAAATCCTCGGAACGCGCCGTTGAGCTTGGTTACATCTCGCAGCGACTACGCGAGCGCAACTTGATCAACTTCGCCTACGAGCTTTCACAGGAGGCAGCCACCGTGACGGAGCGGAGAAAAATGCGTGAGATTGCTCTCGTGCTGGAGGAGGTCAGCGTGCTGTGAGGCTCTCCATTGGCACGCTAACGCTTGCCCTGACAGCCGCTTTGCTGCTGGCGTTCGCGGGATGCTCTTCCAAGGCGGAGCATTCCTATCGCCGGGCACAGTCCCTGGACCATGCAGGCAAACACCAACTGGCGCTGGATGAATACCTCCGCGTGGCGAACGAATCGCCGGGACATCCCCTTGCCGACGATGCTCTCTACCACGCCGCTTTCATCTACCGCGAGTACCTGGAAGAGCCACAGCGTGCGGCCCAAACCTACGAACGGCTTGTAAATGAGTACCCCGACGGCGACTTCTACGAAAACGCCCTTCTCTGGCTCGGCGCGCTGTACACCGAAGAGGGAAAAATGCGCGACCCGGATCGCGCCATCAGCTATTACCGACAGATACTTGACCGACACAATGGTCGCGCCCCGATGAAGGCCGAGGCTCTCCTTGCAATAGCACGAATTCTTCTTGAGAAGAAGGATAAGCGGGCTATCGAGCGTTGTAAGGAGCTTATCGCCAAGTATCCGGACGACCGATACCACAAAAGAGAGGCGCAATTGCTGCTGGCGGAAGCGATGGAGTCACTCGGCGCCAAGCCGGAGGAAGTCATCAAGGCCTACCAGAAGGTCGTGGACGAGTTCCCCAATACACGGACCGCCGACAAGGCCAAGCGGGCCATAGGCTGGATATCCTATCGGGTCAGACAAGCGGAGGAGGCCAAGCCCAAAGAGTCAACCAAGGTCTCACATGCCGTCCTCAAGGGAGTTCCCGCCTACGGCGCGTTTGCAGCGCGGGGGTGGGTCCACGCCGAGATGATTGACGCCCTGACGGCGGCGGCCAAAGCAGCCGGAAGAGATGTCTCCGCCCCGCTTGTAGCCGGAATTACCGGCGGCGTGTTCCAGTTCTTCTACACCTCCGAGGACCCCACACTTGGAGCAGGAATTCTGGCGGAGAACCCACCCCAGCTCGTTGCTGATGCGCTGGGCCTCTCGCGCAACCAGATGTCCAGCGACACCCTCGAGCACGGCCTGGCACGCCTGCGCCAGTGCATTGACGAGGGACACCCCGTGCTCGCGCCATACGGTGGGCCCGGCCGCTGGACGCTTGTAGTCGGGTA
>JALGUK010000144.1 GCA_029820875.1 Candidatus Zipacnadia bacterium | reverse complement strand
ATACACTTCAAGCTCCCCATCTCGGTCACTCCGCCGGTGCAACAGGTCTATGACGAGGTGGAGTCGCTCAAACCCGGCGATGTAATTATGCTGGTCTTCGACTATGCTCCATCGTCCATGCCGGAACTAAACCCAATGGCGGTGGCGCTCCTGAGGCACGCATTCCGCAAAGACCTGAAGGTCATAGCCTGCACCATCCTCCCGCCCGGGGCGGCGATGGCGCAGTCGGTCATCGAGCCTATCGCGAAGCAGATGCAAAAGACTCAAGGCGAGGACTGGGTGAATCTTGGTTTCAAGCCCGGAGGCGCCACCGTGATTCTGGGGATGAATAAGGATATCCATGAGGTCTTCCCGGAGGACTACGGGGGACGCAAGGTCGAGGAAATCCCGTTGATGCAAAGAGTGCATAGCTACGCGGACATCCCCCTGTTGATAGACCTGTCCGGTACGAACGCGCCCGAGTCGTGGATCGCCTACGCCCGGGTCCAATGCGGCCAAAAGGTCGCCGCGGGAATCACTGCCGTCATGGCGGCTGACTTTTACCCTTATCTTGACACCGGCAAGCTCAGTGGAATGCTCGGGGGGCTTAGAGGCGCCGCCGAGTACGAGAAACTGGTTGATGCCCCGGACTTTGCGATTAAGATAGGGATGCCTTCGCAGACCTGGGCACATGCTGCCATCGTTCTGTTCGTGATAATCGGGAATATCGCGTACGCTGCCCGGCGACGTGCACACCGGGGTGAGCAAAATGGCTGATTTGGTCGGCGTTTGGGTCGCGGCACTGCTGACCCTCGCCATCTTCAGCTTCCTGTACAAGGACAATCCTGTCTACAAGCTCGCTGAGCACATCTTCGTCGGGATTTCAGCCGGTTACGGAGTTGCCATCGTCTGGCACACGACCATAAGGGGAGACCTTTACAGCCGCTTGAGAGAACCGCTAGTAGGGCATAACTGGGTGATTATCTTCCCGGCTATATTGGGCATGATGATGGTCCTGCGCTTCATCCCCCGCTGTGGCTGGCTGAGCAGATGGCCCATTGCGTTCATGCTGGGCACAACGGCGGGACTGGCGATACCGGCGGTGATGCAGGCCGCGGTGCTGGATCAAATCGGCCACACTGTGGACCCTCTGATTGCGATGGGGGCCGGAAACCAGATTGATTGGGTAGCCTCATTCAATGCCATAGTCGTAGTGACAGGGGTGCTGTGCGTCCTCGCTTACTTCTTTTTCTCCAAGGAGCATACCGGAGCGCTTGGGGTGGCATCCCGAATCGGAATATGGTTCCTGATGGTCGGCTTCGGCGCCACATTCGGCTACACTGTGATGGCTCGTATCTCCCTGCTCATCGGCCGGATGCAGTTCCTCCTCGGCGACTGGCTCCACCTGCTCCGATAGCCAACTTTTCCGCCCGGTTGCCATAATGTAAAAAGCTTGTAAACGGCGGAACATTACCAACGATGCGCTGTTGAAACAACTAAGCAGCTCAATCGGGTGAAGCCTATAGCGTTCCCGGTCGGTGGTTTTTTGTCAATGCGCACATTGTGTTCGCATGACACAACCACCGGGAAGGCAGCCGCAGCCGCCCCAGGCGGATGGGAACAGCGCCTGGAATTGTGGCAGCGGCTTATTTTTTTGCTCGTAATCAGAGTCAGAAGAGCGCCAGGCTAAGCGCCGGGATTTGCGGAGGCGTTCGGCCCTCGTTTACCAGTGTACGGACCCATTCCTCATTCGCTCTCATCAAGCTCGATCTTGTGCCGTCCCAAGCCGATGCGTTCGCCGATCTCGTCGAAGATACTGTAGGCGACCGGCACGACCAGGAGAGTCAGGAACGTGGAAGTGGTCAGGCCTCCAAGGACGGCGATGGCAAGGGGCTGCCACAACTCCGACCCTTCTTGCAGGCCTATAGCCACTGGGACTAAGGCGAAGAAAGTAGCGAGAGCCGTCATCAGAATCGGGCGCAAGCGGACCATCCCGCCTTCGATTATCGCCTCTCGGGTTGGCATTCCCCTATCTCGCAAAATGTTGATGATATTGACCAATAGAATCGAGTTGCTGACAACGATGCCGGTCAACATCAGGATGCCGAGGAATACCATGATGGACAGAGTGATCCGGAAAATCAGCAGCGCCGCGAATACACCGATAACTTCAAGCGGGATGGCCAGCATGATGGTGAGTGGATGCAGCAACGATTCGAATTGCGAAGCCAGAATTATGTAAATCAGCAATATGCCCACTATGAGTGAAATCCACATTCCTGCGAAGGATTCCTGGCGGTCCTTTTCAGTCCCCTCGACCGTATAGTCATACCCCTCAGGCCAGGTGAACGCGTCCAAGCGGGCGCGGCAGTCCTTGACGACCTCGCTCAAGGGGCGTCCAGACGTGTTTGCTTGGACAGTGATTGCCCGCCGACGGTTGTTTCTTCCGATCTCGGTCGGACCGGTAGTGGAGCGAATTGTGGCTATTTGTGTGAGGTTGATTAGCTCCCCCCTGGGGGTTGGAATGGTTGCGTTCTGAAGGCGCTGTATCCATTCCCGATCGGCTTCAGCGGCCCTTACGGTGATATCGTATTCCTCACCCTTCTCACGATACTTTGTGAGTTCTTGCGTGCCCCGCAAAAGCGTCTGGAGCACCTGGCCAACCTGGCCGGCCGTGATGCCGAACGTCCCTGCCTTTGTCCGGTCAATTGTTATCTGATACTCCGGCCTACCGGGCTTCCAGTCCAGGTCAATGTCGTACAGGCCGGGTATGTCTTTCAGAGTTGCCTTGGCTTGCTGCCCAAGTTGGCTGAGAGTGTCCAGGTCGTCTCCGCGAATTACAATTTCCACCGGTGCACCCATCCCGCCACCCATACCCGAAAGAAACCGAATGATTATTCCCGGAACCGCCGCGAAGCGCTTGCGCAGCTCATCCTGTACCTGCTGGCTGGTGCGCTTGCGCTCCTTGGGTTTGACCAGATTGACGATCATGCTGCCTTTCTGGACCGATTGCCCCCCGGCCATTTGGACAACGCCGCTCACCTCGCCCCCGGTTGTCACGAGAGTTTTCAGTTCCGGTACGACTTGCGGATCCTGCACGATTTTCTCCAGCTCTTTAGCCTTGTTACTCGTGTATTCAATAGAGGAGCCGATCGGGGTCTCGAAAGTGGCCTGGATTACACTCTGGTCGGTGGTCGGGAAGAATTCCATGCCGACAAGCGTGGTGAGCATCAAACTGAACAAGAAGATGCCGGTCGCTACGGCCGTGGTCAATGCACGATGGCTGAGCACCCATGTGACGGCCCTTCGATACCACGCCCGCACCCGTTCGAAGAGCTGCCCGAACATGACTAACAACCACTCGGCCGGCATGGAAATAAGTCTTGCACATCCTTGCTGCTGAGCCGACTTTTCCTCCGGCTCCGCAGTCCGCCGCAGGATTCGCGTGCACAACATGGGTATCAGTGTCAGTGCTACGACGAGAGACGCACCCAACCCGAAGATAACCACAAGCGACATTGGCGTGAATATCTGCGAGACCATCCCGCCGACAAACATCAGGGGGAAGAAAACGCACATGGTGGTAAATGTGGCCGCAGCGATTGCCAGAGCCACTTCTTGAGTCCCGGCTACGGCCGCATGGTATACCGATTCGCCTTCCTCAGCGTGGCGGCTGATGTTCTCGAGCACGACGATGGAATCATCCACGATACGGCCTATTGCCAGCACCAATCCGCCCAAGGTAATAACATTGAGCGTCATGTTGTTGAAATACATCGCCACGAACGTCACGAGGAAGGACATTGGGATGGAAATGGCCGTCACAAGAGTGCTCCTGAGAGAGCCGATGAACAGCAGGATGATAAGGAGCGCAAGCAGCGATCCCCACACGGCCTCATGCTTGAGGTTCGCAATCGCCTTGCGAATGAATTCGGCCTCGTCAAAGCCCACGTCAAGCTCGACACCGGACGGCAACTTCTTTGATATCGCATCAAGGTGGGCCTGGACGCGGTCGGAGACATCGGTGGTGTTGGCGACCGACTGCTTCTGGACCGCTACGACTACACAATCATTACCGTTCGCCCTTGCGAAGTTGCGGACTTCCTTGTGAGTATCCTTGACGCGCGCAATATCGCGGACTCTGATAGGAGCACTGTTGCGGATGCCGACGACCACATCAAGAATTTCGTCTGGACTGCTGAACTGGCCGACCGTCCGAACGACGAACTCCCGCTTCCCCTCGGTGATATAGCCGACAGGAAAGTTGATGTTCTCGGCACGTAGAACAGTTGAAATCTGCTGGAGAGAAATGTCATATGCCTCGAGCCTCTGCTGGTCGACCTCAACGAGTATCTCGCGCTCCAGCCCGCCGTAGATGCTCGCCGCGGCAACGCCGGGAATCTTCTCCAATTCCGGCTTAATGATATCGTCGGCCAATTCCCGTAAACGACGCAAGTCCTCGGTGCCAGTAACAACTAACTGGACAACGGGCATCATTGTACTAGGGTCTATTTTGGCGATGATGGGACGCTTGGCGTCTTCGGGTAGGAACTCGATGACCGGGTCAATCTTCTCACGGGCATCGAACTCTGCGAAATCCATGTCCGTGCCCCATTCGAATTCCGCTATAACCGTCGAGACGCCCTCGCGGGAGGTGGACCTTACCTTCTTGATCCCCTCGATTAGCTCGGCGGCCTCCTCAATCGGCTTGGTGACAAATTCCTCTACCTCTTCCGGGGCAGCGCCCGGGTAGCGGGTAACGATGGTGAGAAACGGGATAGAGAAGTCGGGGAGGAGGTCTATTTTGAGCCGGGAAAGAGACGCCAACCCCAAGACAACTACTGCAAGCGATGCCATGAGAATGGTAACGGGCCGACTTACCGAGAAGCGAGCTATGTTCATACGCCAGCAGCCTCCCTTCGCTGCTGGACGTTGACTTTGGCACCGGGACGGACGAGGTTTTGTCCCTCAACAATCACCTGCTGGCCCTCGCTCAGTCCGCTTAGGATTACAATGTCGGCTTCGTTGTTTATGCCGGTTGTGACGACCCGCTCTTCGGCTCTGCCGCCTATCACCACGTAGACGACTTGTTTGTTGTCAATCCTCTGGACGGCTTCTCTGGGTACAAGAAGGACATCGTTTTGCGCTTCGCTGACCACTCTCGCCCGCGCGAACATCCCCTGCTTGAG
>JALGUK010000599.1 GCA_029820875.1 Candidatus Zipacnadia bacterium | reverse complement strand
ATAAAGGAGAAATGCGCCCCCGCGCCGAATGCTGCGGCAGCGGTCGCAGGCACCTATAAAGCGACAACAACAGAGGTTGCCGGTGATGGGAAGCCGCCCAGGTTTCGCGCAATTGCAAGCGTTCTACGAAGACCATCTTCGGAACCAGGTCATGCCGTTCTGGACCGAAAACTGCATTGACTGGGACAACGGCGGCATAAACAACATGGTAAATGACGAGGGGACCATCCTGTCCACCGACAAGTTCATGTGGTCCCAGGGCAGGGCGTTGTGGACGTTCTCGGCACTGTATAACCACCTCGATCGGGACTCCCGCTGGCTGGAAATCGCCGACAACATCGCCGACTTCGTGATGAACCACGGCCGGGACACCGATGGTGCCTGGGCATTCCGTCTCCACGCCGACGGCAGCGTTGCGGAACCTCCCAAAAGCGTCTATGTAGACGCATTCATCATCTACGGGCTGACCGAGTATGCCCGCGCGACAGGCAACCGGCGCGCGATTGAAATTGCAAGGGAAACGTGCTCCCGAGTAAGCCCGCCCTTTGCTTTCACGAACTGGGCGTGCTAATAGATGACCAACAACTGCTTGACCGTGCGTTGGAGCTTGCGGAAATCGTGATGACACAGCACCTGAAGCCCGACCGCAAGCTTCTGTATGAACTTGTGCAGCCGGGTGGGGAGCTTGCTGACAGCGATGCCGGCAAGACCTTCATCCCGGGCCATGTAATCGAGAGCATGTGGTTCGTGGAGCGCATTTACCGCTATCACGCCCGCGAGGACCGCATCAATCTTGCGCTGGAGGCGATGCGATGGCACCTGGAGAAGGGCTGGGATGAGGAATATGGCGGGCTTTTTCTCGCACGTCATGCGGAGGGCGGCACCCCTGTCTGGCACCAGCCCGATGCAAAGGTGTGGTGGCCGCACACCGAGGCCCTTTACGGGCTTCTGAGGGCTTATGAGGTGTCGCGGCGGCCCTGGTGCATGGACTGGTACTGGCGCGTGCATGATTACGCGTTCGAGAAGTTCCCCAACCGCGAGGGTCTCGAGTGGCACCATAACCTCGACCGAAGGGGAAATGTCATCCCACCGATTCTCAAGAGCCTGCCGGTCAAGGACCCATTCCATCTACCAAGGGCCCGCCCTTCTTTACTCGCTCCTCACGCTGAGGAATCTGGCAGGGGAGTAAGCCGCCCTTGCATCGGCGGGTAAGGGTGCCGTAACGATTATCGCAGCAACCGGAGTCTGCAGCGACCATGTCACCGCTTGGAAGGCCCGGCAAAGCCTGAAGGCCACCGCAAGCAACCCGAAAGCACCAGACCCGCAGATAGATGTCTTCCAGTACTGAACGAATGAATAATAGGGAGGACTCCCGTGAGTGTGCGTGTAGCTTTCGTCGGATTCCGCCACGGCCACGTCGCCGCGATCTGGCGAGCCGCAAAACGATTGGATTACGTGGACATCGTAGCCTGTGTCGAGGAAGATGAAGCTGCCCGTGAGGCATTCGTCAAAGAGCTGGGTGTGGACTTGACGCACGAGACCTTCGAACAAGTGCTGTCCGACACCGAGTTCGACGTCCTCGTCACCGTGGACTACTATGCGCGGCGCGCCGAACATGCAATCAAGGCACTGCAGGCCGGCAAGCATGTTTTCAGTGACAAGCCGCTGTGTACAAGTATCGAGGGCCTAAAGACCATCGCTGTTCTGGCGCGTCAGGCTGGCCTGCAGGTCGGCATTGACCTGACCATGCGCTACCACCAGCCGTTCCCGACGCTCGCCCGTATTGTGCGCGACGGCGGCATCGGCGAGCTTTCGTCGTGCATGGTCATAGGCTTGCACGACCTTGCCTACGGCACGCGGCCGATGTGGTACTTCGAGGAGGGAAACAACCGGGCTTGAATTCGCAAAAGTCATCGCTGCGGAGGCCTGGAATAGGCGCCTGCCACAGCACCCGTTCTTCCAGGACTCGGCCCAGATGGTCTACGAGATGACCAACGGCGCGAAGTTTCTCGGCGATTGCTCCTATATGGTGCCCAGCGGCTGCGAAGGGCACTGGCGGTTCTTTCTGTGGGGTGCCGAAGGACAAGCCTATGCGGACGGGTCCGGCCAGTTGCGCTGGTGCCGCGCGACGGAAGGGCCGAAGGAGGTCACGCAGTCTTCCATGCCTCCGATCGCTGACCCATTCGAGGACTTCGTAAGTTCGATAGAGAACGGCACGCAGCGTTGGGTGTCAACTGAGGAGTGCTTCGCCTCGCAAATGGCCGCGCTTGCCGGCCAACGGGCGGCGGACACGGGACAACGGGATGCCCCGGTGCCGCCTGTGTGAGCGCAAGTCGCCGCTGCAACCTGGAACCAATTTCTAACGCGACACTTTGTCATTCCGAGGCGCAAAACACCTGGAACAACACTGCGGCCCATTGTCATTCTGAGGCGCAAAGCGCCGAAGAATCTCGATGTTAGACGCGCCTCGATATGAGAACGGCGAGATTCTTCGCACCCTTCGGGTGCTCAGAATGACACAGTGATGAGAGCCGCAGCAGACGCTCAGAATGACACAGTGATGAGAGCCGCAGCAGACTTAGAACTGCAACGCGGCTCCTTGTCATTCCCAGACGCAACACACCTGGCACCGGGCCGCATTGTCATTCTGAGGCGCGAAGCGCCGAAGAATCTCGATGTTAGACGCGCCTCAATTGTAGTATCAGGACCTGTTGCGAAGGCATCCCCGAACAGGCAAATTGTTGCCCGCGGTCATCGCCTCTGAGTATGTATCCGCTGTGCCAACAAGGTATCACGCACCCGATCGGGGAATACCTTGGAGCATTTATCTGTCTGGGGGCGCCAGCGAATGAGTGAGGCTGCAGACGAGCACCAAGAGGCGCATACATCAAGCGGCCGCATCGAGATGATTGACGTCGGGCGCAAGCCCGTGACGGCACGGGAGGCAGCCGCCTGCGGGCGGGTGTTCATGCACGCCGAGACCCTTGCTGCCATCCGCGAAGGGCGCGTGCCCAAGGGCGATGTGCTGTGCGCGGCGCGTCTCGCGGGCATTCAGGCGGCCAAGAAGACGGCGGAACTTATCCCGCTTTGCCATCCGTTGGTTCTGGAGGCGGTGCACGTGGAAGTAGAGCTGTTGGAGGACGAAAACGCCGTCCAGGTGTGCTCCGCGGTACGCCTGCAGGGCAAGACCGGCGCGGAAATGGAAGCTCTCTGCGCGGTCTCCGTTGCAGCGTTGACCATCTATGACATGTGCAAGTCGCTGGACCCGGAGATGGTCATCTCCGACATCAAACTTGTCAGAAAAAGCGGCGGGAAGAGCGGCAC
>JALGUK010000143.1 GCA_029820875.1 Candidatus Zipacnadia bacterium | reverse complement strand
ATTATCGGCGTACTCAATGACGCTCTGGGGGATATGAAGTGGAATACGCAGCACAGGATGGTACTCGAGATGGCGCTGGTGCGTGCGGCAACCGAGAAAACGGAGCGACCGGCGCCGACCGAGGTCGAACCGCAGGCACCCGCCGAAGAAGCGGAATCCGCCTCGGTGCGGGAGGTGCCTCCGGCGCCTGAGGGACCTTTGAACCTGGATGTAATCCGGGCGCGGTGGCCGCTTGTCAAGGATGTGCTGCGGGAGAAGGAAATGGGGCCTTCGATTGTTGCGTGCCTGGAGGGCGCGGATGCTCCGAGTGCTTTTGACAGATTGCTTCGCGGTATCGCCGGCCGGTTGAGGAAGCGGTCAAAGAGGTTTTCGGGCGCGTCCTCAAGTTGAACTGCGAGCTGGCCTCGGCCGAGTCTGCAGGACCTGAGGAAATTCCGGAGGTGCAAGGGGAGGCGAGGCAAGCGGAGGAAGCGTTGAAATATGAGGCGCAACCTGAACAGACGGGCACGACCGAGACATCTGAAACGCCGGAGAATTCGGCGGTGGAGCTGGTACTGGAACTTTTCCCGGGGAGCGAGGAAATCCCGGAGCCGCCGGACGAGCTGGAGGCCGAGCGCGTGGAGGCCTCCTCCGGTGGCGGCGTCGTCCGTGCCGTTGCAACCGGCGCAGGGGAGCTGCTGGAGGTCATCATCTCCCCGGAAGTAGTGGACCCCGAGGACGTGGAGATGCTTCAGGACCTTGTTGTAACCGCTGTCAGGGATGCAATCGAGCGGGCCAATCAGTTGCGCCAGGAGAAAATCCAGGAGGCGCTCGGCCCACTGGCCGCCTTCGCGGGGCAGATACCTGGGTTGTTCTGAGTGGCCGGCTGAATCACGACGTATGGGAAGTGGGCCCGTGTCGCAATATGCTCGCCCGCTGGCATTGCTTGTCGAAAACTTAGAGAAACTGCCGGGTATCGGCCTGAAATCGGCGCAACGGTTGGCATTCTGGCTGCTGCAGGCGGATAATGAGACAGTGGAGGAATTGGCCTCCGCTATTGCGAATGTCAAAAAAGCGATCCATGATTGTCCGGTCTGCTACAATTACACCGACGAGGACATCTGCCCCATCTGTGCGGACCCCCGTCGCGACCACTCTCAAGTCTGTGTCGTTGCAGATGCCCGGGACCTGATGGCCCTCGAGCGCAGCGGAGAGTACCGGGGCGTCTACCATGTGCTGCAGGGTCTGCTCTCGCCCATCGAGGGTGTCATGCCGGATGACCTGCGTATCGGGCAGTTACTGGAGCGCGTCAAGAAGGGTGGCATCGAGGAGATAATCATCGCCACGAGCTTCACCGTCGAGGGGGACGCGACCGCAAGTTACATCAGCGACCTGCTCGAGCCGCTCGGCGTCCGCGTCACCCGTATCGCCGGCGGTTTGCCGGTCGGGGGAGACCTTGATTACGCCGACCAGGTCACGATTGCGAGGGCGCTGGAGGGACGGAGGAGAATCGGCGGACGGCAGGACTAACCCGTGACTTTGCTTGCACGATTTCGTGAACGCTGACGGCCCCTCGCGGGCCGGTTATCAGCGTAAAAGGAAGGATGATCGCTTATGCAAGAGATGGCTGAGGTCCGCTGGCACGCGCGGGCCGGTCAAGGGGCCAAGACGGCGTCTTACATGTTAGCCGAGGCCGCCATGAAGGCCGGTAAGAACATTCAGGCCTTCCCTGAGTACGGCCCCGAGCGAATGGGAGCGCCTCTGAAGGCCTACACCCGCATCAGCTCCAAGCCCATCCGCATCCACAGCGGCGTCGAGCATCCGGATATCGTTGTAGTCCTGGACGCCACTCTTCTGCCGATCGTGGATGTCACCGAAGGGCTTGGGAACGACGGCCAGATAATCGTCAACACCGACATGCCCCCGGAGGGAATCAAGCAGAAACAAGGCTGGGAGGGCATAACGGTTTGGGCGGTCGACGCCAGTAAGATTGCAATGGAAACCATCGGCCGTCCGTTCCCGAACACGCCCCTTCTGGGAGCCGTGGCAAAGGTGAGCGATCTGGTTGACGTCAATGTAATCAAGGAACGTGTGCGCGACACCCTGGGCAAGAAGAGGCCTGACCTGCTCGAGGGGAATCTTAAAGCGATTGAGCGCGCGTATGAGGAGGTTCGCTCAAGTTGAAGATTGACTACAAGACATCCTGGAGAGACCTGCCCCCGGGCGGAATCATCGACGAGGGAGGCACCAGCGTCGCGTACGAGACCGGTGGCTGGCGCTCTCAGCGACCTGTCTGGGATGCGGAGAAGTGCATCAATTGCTTCCGATGCTGGATTTCCTGCCCCGACAGCGCGATACAGATACAGGACGGTAAGGTCGCCGGCATAGACTACCGCTATTGCAAGGGGTGCGGTATCTGTGCGAGCGTATGCCCGGAGAAGGTCCACGCCATTGACATGAAGCCGGAGTGACCGCAGCGGCTCACCCCGGACGAAGGAGGTTCCACCTATGCCTGAAGTTATTGCTCTGGAGGGTAACCTGGCTGTCGCCGAGGCGATGCGGCAGATTGACCCGGACGTGGTAGCCGCCTATCCTATCACGCCCTCGACCGAGGCCGTTCAGCGTTTTTCCGAATTCGTCGCCGACGGCAAGGTGCACACGGAATTCGTGACTGTCGAAAGCGAGCATTCCGCGATGAGCGCCTGTGTGGGTGCATCGCAGGCTGGCGCCCGCGTCATGAATGTAACCTCATCCCAGGGCCTTGCACTGATGTGGGAAGTGCTGTATATCGCCGCATCTTTGCGCAGTCCCGTTGTGCTGGCGGTCGCCAACCGTGCGCTGAGCGGCAACATCAATATCCACTGTGACCACAGCGATGCGATGGGCGCACGAGACGCAGGCTGGATACAGCTCTACTCAGAAAACGCCCAGGAACTGTACGACAACCTGATTCAGGCCGTTCGCATTGCCGAGCGTCCGGATGTTTCGCTGCCGGTGATGGTTTGCTACGACGGTTTCATCATCAGCCACGCCGTCGAGACGCTCCAGCGCGAAGATGACGACGCGGTCCGCGCATTCGTCGGCGAGCGCAAGCCTATCCACTCGGTGCTGGATGTGGACAACCCCATCACCATAGGCCCTCTGGACCTGCAGGATTACTACCTCGAACACAAGCGCCAGCAGCTCGAGGTCTACCCGATTGCCAAGCAAGCTGTCCTTGACATCGGTAAGGAGTTCGGGGACAAATTCGGCCGCGAGTACGGCTGGCTGGAGAAGTATCGCCTCGAGGATGCCGAGCTGGTTTTGGTGGCCCTCAGCTCCACGGCCGGCACAGCCAAAGACGTGATTGATGAACTGCGCGACCGCGGGATGAGCGTAGGGCTGCTGAAACCCCGGATGTTCAGGCCATTTCCGGACAAGGAGATTGCAGAGGCCCTCGCAGGCGCCAAGGCCGTTGCGGTCATGGACCGCTCCGCCATCTTCGGAGGAGTCGGCGGGCCGCTGATGCAGGAGATTACCCAGGCCGTTTACGAGCACCGTGAGGAGAAGATACCCATCGTGAACTACCTGTACGGGTTGGGCGGTCGTGACGTAACGGCTGACCAACTGGCTGGTGTCTTTGAAGACCTCGACGCAATTGTCAAAACCGGTGACCGCGGCGAGCTGGTGCGGTTTGTTGGTGTGCGGGAGCCGGAGACGGCTGCAGCAGCAAGTTAGACGGGCGCAGGCGTTCGTTGACTGTGTACCGCCAAATTATTGACAACCGTTACTGGAGGTATGTAGCGTGCCGAGTCTGAAAGAGCTTGCCAAAAGAGAGGACCGCCTTGTCGGCGGGCATCGCCTGTGTCCGGGATGTGCCGAATCTATCATCGCCCGGCAGGTCTTGCTCGCCGCCGAAGGGCCTGTGGTTGTTGCCAACGCCACCGGGTGTCTTGAGGTCGCCACCACGATCTTTCCGTACACAGCGTGGAATGTCCCCTGGATTCACTCGGCGTTCGAGAACGCCGCTGCTACTATCAGCGGGGTCGAGGCGGCTTATCAGGCATTCAAGAAGCAGGGGAAGATAGACAGGGAGATAAAGTTCATCGCCTTCGGCGGTGACGGCGGCACTTATGACATCGGTCTGCAGTCGCTCTCGGGCGCCCTGGAGCGTTATCACAACTTCCTGTACGTGTGCCTGAACAATGAGGCATACATGAACACGGGCATTCAACGTTCCAGTGCGACCCCCGAGGGCACCTGGACCACAACCAGCCCGGTGGGAGAGGTATGTGAAGAGGGTAAGAGCCAGCACCGCAAGGACCTCACGGGTATCGTTGCGGCACATAACATCCCCTATGTGGCGCAGGCCGTTCCGAGCCGCCCTCGCGACTTGACGGACAAGGTCCGGAAGGCGCTCGCCGTGGACGGCCCGGCGTTCATCAACGTTCTTTCACCGTGTATGCGGGGCTGGCGGTTCAATTCGGATCAGACTCTTGACATTACCGAGCTGGCAGTCGACACGTGCATCTGGCCGCTGTTTGAAGTGGTTGACGGACAGTGGAAAGTCAATTACAAGCCCAAGGAGAAGAAGCCGGTCGAGGAATATCTGAAG
Source organism: Candidatus Zipacnadia bacterium (assembly GCA_029820875.1). Next base: position 1,216 of record JALGUK010000143.1, on the reverse strand, counting down.
CTCCAGGGCCGGTACCAGCATCTGTTCCGCAAAGAGAACCGGCATTTCATTGAGAACATTCAACAGTACGTCGACACGGAGTGGGCGCGGCTGCTGAAAAGAGCCGAGGAGACATCGAAATAGGGGCTGACAAAAAGCGGGAATGGGTGTATAATTACAAGTGCGGCCAGGGATTCCAAGCGGCCGCAGGCTGCCAGTTTGACAACTGGGACTGGAGGGGTATGGAATGACGGAAAAGTCCACATGGCGTAACAAAGTTGGGTTAGCTGAGATGCTTAAGGGCGGCGTCATTATGGACGTCACCAACGCCGAGCAGGCGAAGATAGCCGAGGATGCCGGCGCCGTCTCGGTTATGGCCCTCGAACGAGTGCCCGCTGACATCCGCAAGGAGGGCGGGGTCGCGCGGATGGCCGACCTCAACAAGGTCTATGAGATTATGGAGGCCGTCAGTATTCCGGTGATGGCCAAGTGTCGCATCGGGCACTTCGCCGAAGCCCAGATTCTGCAGGCCGCCGGAGTCGACTTCATAGACGAAAGTGAGGTCCTCACCCCCGCTGACGAGCACTTCCACATCAACAAGCACGAGTTCAGCGTTCCATTCGTCTGCGGAGCCACCAACCTCGGCGAAGCGCTCCGCCGAATAGGCGAGGGCGCGGCCATGCTCCGCACCAAGGGCGAGGCGGGTTCGGGCAACGTCGTGGAGGCGGTACGGCACATGCGGCTTGTCAACGACGAGATCCGCAAGCTCACCGTTATGCCCAAGGAAGAGCTTATGACTTACGCCAAGAACATCGGGGCGCCGTACGAAATCGTGGCTGAGGTGGCCGAGACGGGGAAGCTCCCCGTGCCGAACTTCGCAGCCGGCGGCATCGCCACTCCTGCGGACGCGGCGCTCATGATGCAGCTCGGAGCGGAGGCTATCTTCGTAGGTTCGGGCATCTTCAAGTCCGAGGACCCGGCTACGCGGGCCAAGGCAATCGTCGAGGCGACCACCTACCACGATGATCCCGAGACCCTTGCGCGTATCTCCCGCGGCCTCGGAGCGGCAATGCCGGGTCTGGACATACGGAGAATACCCGAGGAGGAGCTTCTGCAGACGCGAGGCTGGTGACCAGCCGATTGAAGCAATGCTTATCGAACCGGGCCGAGGCCGAGGTCTCGGCCCTTTGACTTGGTGAGGAATCAACAGCATGGCCGACGATTATGCACCGGACGG
>JALGUK010000142.1 GCA_029820875.1 Candidatus Zipacnadia bacterium | reverse complement strand
ATGTATCAGTGCCGCTCGACCAATAGGGGCAAGACCTGGAGCGCCCCGCAACGCATCGCCGACCGCGGTGTTGAGCCGGACCTGGCAATGACCGACGACGGCATCATTATTTGCTCTTACGGCCGTCCGAATGTGTACGTGATGTGTTCCCCGGACGGTTTCGGACGCCGCTGGACGGCTAACAGGCTAATCTACGAGGGGAAGAGCACCTGCTATACAGGATTGGCGAAGATAGGTCCAAATGAGTTCATATTGATTCACGACGCCCTTGGCCACAAGGAGCCTGGCGATGAGAAACCGTATAACTACGTCTTCGCTGTGCCGATAACTGTTGAGCAGGGGCGGTAAGTGGATGGGCCTGCCTTTCCGAGAGAGGCAGTTTCTTACAAGCGGCCTGGGGGCTACGTGGCGGTATCCTCAGCAGCGATGTAGTAAACCGCGTCGCCCCGCTCGATTGATGAAATCTGCCCCTCGTTCAGCAGTGCCCACACGTACTTGGAAACCTCGTTGGGGTGCATCCCCAACCCGCGCGCGATGTCATCCAACGTGCACGGCCTGCGCCGCAGCAGGTTCTGAATATCGTGCACGTCGGCGGCGGTGTGGGCATCCTGCACGAACAATTCGGAGGGAGCAATTATCTCGGCCGTCGGACCGAGCGCTTCCTTGGCGCGCACGAGCCGCTGCGAGTCCAGCGCTTGCGCCTTCCGCCCCGGGGCGGGACGCACCGGTGTGTTGATTTGCGTCCTGTCCGGTTTGATATGCTCTATGGCCTCTCTGAGAGCGGATAGGTCCTCCGGGTTGTCGTTGACCCCCGCCACAAGCATTACCTCGAGCCACATCTCGCCCGGACACTCCCGTTTCGCAGTTGCTAATCCTTCGATAATCGCCTCCACATCCAGCGAGGGGTCAGGGCGGTTGACCTTCCGGAAGCCCTCGGGGGTTGCGGCATCCAGCGAGGGTATCAGAAGGTCCGCGGCACGTGCAGCCTCCCGCACTTGGGGGTCCCAGAACAAAGTGCCGTTTGTCAGCAACGCGATGGGGATGTATGTCTCCGCCTGGATGCTGCGGAGTATGTCCCCGAACCGCGAATGCAGAGTCGGCTCTCCCGAACCTGAAAGCGTGATATAGTCGGCAGCCCCGCTCTCCGAGAACCAGGTGTGGAAATCGGCCAGAACATCCTCAGTCGGGACGTATTCCATGCGCTGGACGGTTCGATTCGTAGTACGGCCAAGCTGGCAATAGATGCAGTCGAGCGAGCACGTCTTCATGGGCACAATATCCACGCCGAGAGACCGCCCGAGCCGGCGCGATGGCACGGGGCCGAAAAGATATTTGAATCCTTGTCGTTCGCCATTATCCATCGCCGCTTCACGCCTCCTCAAGCACGTTTTGAACCTCATCCCACACACGCCGGATGCCGGCGGCGACCGGTCCGTCGTCGTACTCGACCATCGGCTTGCCGGCTGTGATGGCTTGCGAGACCACCGGGTCATACGGGAGTTCCCCAAGCACGCGGTATCCGTTCGCCTCTGCATAGGCGCGGATTTCATTGGCGTGTTCGGCATTCAGGTCAGCCTTGTTGATGATGATGTAGGTTGGAACGCCGAAATGGGTGCTTAGTTCAGCGACGCGCTGCATGTCATGGATTCCCGCCGGGGTCGGCTCTGTCACGATAATCGCCAGGTCCACATCGGCGACCGCTGCCGTGGCGGTGCAGCCGATGCCCGGAGGGCCGTCAATGATGATAAGGTCATGCCCGCCACGCAGTGCGAGGTCCTCCGCGCGCTGGCGCACCATCGTAACGAGCCGCCCGGAGCTTTCGGCGCCTGGGTAAAGCTTTGCGTGTGCCATCGGGCCGTAGCGGGTTATGGAGGTGAAGGCCTTCCCGCAGGAGATGGTCTGCAGGTGCAATGCGTTGTTGGGGCACGCGAGGACGCACAGCCCGCACCCCTCGCAAGCCAGAACGTTTATACTTGTGGTTGTGATAGCGTCAAACCGGCATCGCGCCTCGCACTCACCTACTTGCTTGCACTTTTGCGGGTCGCGGACCGCGATCTTCGCACCGTAGAACTCCTCCTCCTGCTGGACCTGAGGGTGCAGCAAAAGGTGGAGATTTGCAGCATCCACATCCGCGTCCGCCACCACTTTGTTCTGTGCGAGTGCAGCGAAGGACCCAAGCACCGTTGTCTTGCCGGTGCCGCCTTTGCCACTTATGATGGTAAGCTGTTTGGGGCCGCTTTTCATTTGAGTTGACTCCGATATGAACGTGTCGCGCTAAGGACGGATGGGATGCGCGTCACCTGCGATATTGGCTGCGGGGCGACGAGTGCTGTTCAACCACCCTTGGTACCTTCTGACATCGCCGCCCCACGCGCTTTGTCCAAGTGAACTACATGCTTCGGAATACCATCCGGATATCAATCCGGTTACCACCGCCGACCACGGCCGCCGCCGCGGCCCATTCCCATACCGCCTCCCCATCCACCGCGGACGCCGAAACCCATACCGCGTCCAAAGGCAAACGGCGTGGCGAAGCCGCCAACCGCGCGTCCGTAGCCAAAGGGCATCAGCCCGTAACCGGCAGCCGGCACACCTGTAGCCGGGTAGGCTCCTGCTGCGCCGTAGAAGGGACTCGCGGGATTACAAAACCCGCGTCCGCCGCCTGTCATCGGGCCCATGCCGCGTGGTCCAGTTCCGTCGAAACCAGGCATCGTGATTTCACCTCCTCCACTTGCATACCAAATCCGCTCTACAGCTTTTCCATGATTCGCTCGTAAACTCTCAGCAGTTTCTCGCTCCACTCCGGCATCGCGGTCACAAGAGTCTCACCGCGCGAATAAGCCTCTGCGATGGCGCGCTGGTGAGGGATACGCAACAGGACCTCGATACCGTTGTCGGCACAGAATTCGTCCACGGCTTCGTCACCGATACCATCCCGGTTGATTATCACGCCGGCCGGGACTCCCAGAGTTCTGCATGTTTCGTAAGCGGCGCCAAGGTCGCTGAGGCCGAAGGGAGTGGGTTCGGTCACCAGGATGCAGTAGTCACTGTCCTCGACCGTCTCCTGCATCGGGCAGGATGTGCCTGGAGGAGCGTCCAGGATCGCGATTTTGTCCTCTGCGATGTAGCTCTTGACCTCCCGAAGAACGGGACCGGACCGCTGCTCGCCGACGTTGACGCGCCCCTGGTAGAACTCCATTCCGGCAGGTCCTTCACCCTTCGCTACGGCGCCGACATTGCGCTCGACCTCCGAAATAGCATCCTCCGGACAGGCGAAGGCGCAGGCCCCGCAGGCTGCACAGAGGTCGTGGAAGGTCAGTACCGCGTCTTTAATGACCGCAATCGCACTGAACTGGCAAACCTCCGCACAGCGCCCGCAGCGAGTGCATATGCTCAAGTCCACTTCCGGCATAAGCACATGCACAGGCTCCGAATCCCGGATTTGCGGGTGCAGGAGCAGGTCGGCGTTGGGCTCCTCCGCATCGCAGTCCAGCAGTTGTACCGCCCCTGCTCCGTTGCGTGCAAGTGCCAATGCCAAGCTGCTTGAGACCAGCGTCTTCCCCGTCCCGCCCTTACCGGCGGCGACTGCAATCGTCGGCTTGCGGTCGCGGGATGAGCCGTCGTTTTCTGTCACTGGGCTCCTCCCCTTCCGCCGCCACGGCCGAGGCCGGAATGAGGCCCGACACTGGCGTCATTTAGGACTTGAAGCGTGCCGGCATTGAAGGCCTCGACCGCGTCCCTGACTTTGCCGGAGGCTCCGGTCATCAGCTTGATTCCGCCAGCGGACAGGGCCTGATAGGCGTTCGGGCCGTAGTTTCCGGCTATCACGGCCTCGGCGCCTGCATCGGAGATAATCTGAGCCGCCTGTATACCGGCTCCTTGCCCCGCAAGTGCCCCCGGGTTCTGTATGGCCTGGAACTCCATCGAGTCCGTGTCCACGACCACGAACATCGGGCAACGGCCGAAGCGGGGGTCTACAGGCGCCTCAAGGTTGTCACCTGATGCCGCTACTGCCACTTTCATGGATGTCTCTCCCTTTTGGATTGGGCCTTAACTTACTCCTGGCTTGCGGCCTCCAGATCGCTTATCTGCTTGCGCAGCGCCTCAAGTTGCTGCTCGAGCATCTGCGCCTGGGAACGCAGCATGTCAAGTTGCTGTGCCCCGGTCATGCCCATGGCCGGGCCCATGCCCGGGCCCATGGCCGGGCCGAACCCGCCCATCGGCCAGGCGCCGGCACCCTGCATACCCTGCCAGGCCGCCTGCATCTGCGGAGTGGGCCACTGGCCGCTGAGCATGAACTCGGCGCACGGCCCAAGGCCGCTCGCGCTACGCCCGACCCAGCCGGGGCTGTATCCGAACCGCATCCAGCCGGGTAATCCTGTCGCATAGTACATATTACGTCGCCTCATCTTTACCTCTCCTTTCGTCATTTGCCCTTGTGGGCTGTGGCGATTTCTTACCGGTGGTTACAGAGGTCTTCGCCGCCCTTGAGCGTACCGGCGGCGAGGGCATCTGCAACCCTGTCTATACTTCCACTTACACCGGTGATTGTTTTGATTCCGAATTGCTCAAATATCTGCTGTGCGCGAGGCCCCATCCCTCCGGCAACCACCACGTTCACGCCATGTTCCTTGAGAAACCGGGGCAGCGCTCCCGGCGCGTGGCCCGGGTTTGGGAGACTCTCTCGCCCGACGATTCGGCTGTCGTCAATCTCAATGATCTCATAGTGCTCGCAACGTCCGAAATGCGGCGCGACCTCGGTTGTGTCAGCAGAAATGGCCGCCTTCATCGTTCGCTTCTCACTCCTCGCTTGATTTCGGCTCGTTGGACGATTCTCCAATCGCCCCCCGTGCCTGCTTCACAAAATATCGTAACGCATCGGCGCGGCGCTCGATGACATCGATCCAATCAGTCAGGCGGCGCCGACCGGCGGGCGTAAGCTTGTAGTTGCGCCGGGCAGGGCCGGGTCTGGATGTGTCCCAGGCGGATGTCACCAGACCCTGCTGTTCCAGTTGCCGCAATGCGCGATAAATTGCCGCCGCATCAATCGGTATTTCAGTCAGTTGCAGTTCGTTGGCGACGGTCACAAGGTCATAGCCGTGGGCGGCGCCGCCTGTTTGCAGAGCAAGAAGGACCGCGGGCTCGACGAAACGGGAAAGCCGCCCGATCATTGCCTTATATGTTTGTAACATCTATACCATACTTTCATATAAATGTCAACAGGTAAAGTAAAAAAATCTCGCAGCCGCTCACATCCCATTTCCAGGCGCTGAGGCGTCGGTGAAGGGGGTAAAATTTGAACCGGATTTCACCTTGCCCCGAAAATACTTATCTTTTCCTGACTATTGCTTTCTGTATAGTTGCAGTGCTTCTCCTCACCTGCCCACACGGGCGAGACACCCTCGCTACTCATACCCGACAGCAGATTCTTCGGTGCGCTCAAAATGGCAAGCAGGTATAAGGATTCGGCGGACATGGCCTCCCACATTCTCACTTGTTGTTTACGGCTCACGCAGGTGTTGGGATTCCGCCACAAAAAAAACCAGGCGTAAGGAAGGGGAATTCAAGTTTGAGGCGAAGAATGCCAAAGGGTTGAATGATGATGGCGGTTATATGGCAGTGAAGCCCGCTGCTTGACTGCGCGACAGACGTAGTTCAATTACACCCACTTATCTCACCCGGGGGGTCACTCTCATGCAGCGAGCCGTTGCGTTGTTTGTTGTGACACTGCTGCTTGCGGCTCTGGTTGTGATGCTGGTAAGCACGAGCGTTATGGCGCAGGAGGAGGGTACAGGAGAGGTTCCTGAAGTGGTTACGAGCGGAGTCGCGGTCGTAATGATGATTGTTTACGGCCTGCTCATCTGCGTGGGGATTCCTATCTGGCTGTGGGCGCTGATTGACTGCATCCAGCGTCAGTTCCCGGGCGACAATGACAAGCTTATCTGGATTCTGGTCATCGTCATCCTGGGCGTGTTGGGGGC
>JALGUK010000141.1 GCA_029820875.1 Candidatus Zipacnadia bacterium | reverse complement strand
CGACTCACCTTGTCATTCTGAGCGCAGCGAAGAATCTCGCCGTTGCGTCGTCCGCGCGGTTGGCTGACGGCCATGCTCTACAGCAGATTCTTCACTCCGCTTCGCTCCGTTCAGAATGACAAGCGGGGGCGCCGTTCGGAATGATAAGAGGGGGAGGCTGAGCGCCGTTCAGGATGACAAGAGGGGGCGCCGTTCGGAATGATAAGAAAGACATGGATGTTGTGCTCTGTTCGGAGTGACAAGTGGATGCGCGGCAGCGCAAAGAAACTTTTGTGTTGAGAGATTGTTGCAAAGCTGATTGACTTTCCCGGGAATGGAATTTAGCCCAAAAAACCATCCGGCTCGAGCACCGCTTCAGCGCCCGGCGACGCGAACATAAGTGATTACGGAAAATAAAGTCTGGACCAGCGAGATGGAGGAATCCGGCTGGGGGACCGGGAATTAGATACAGACTGAGGACCAGGGGATGAAGACATGAACAGCATAAGAAGCCTGCTTTACTCGCTCGCGAAGCTCCTCGGCGACATCAATGCCGTGCAGAAGGGGAAAGTGGGCCGCAGAATAGGCCGGAGGCTCGCCGGCAAAGCCGCAGGACGCGGCCTGCGCAGCTTGTTCAAGTGACCGCCGCCGGCAAAAAACCGCGCTACACGAGGGCGTTGCTTCTGCAATGGTCTCGATGGGTGACTAAAAGCTCCGCATTCCATCCCGCGAAAGCGCGTTTTACCCCGATTTGTCGTAGTCAATCACGAGGTCAACCCACATAATGCGCAGCGGGCGGTCCGCCTTTGACGACTTCGCCGAGTACACGAACTTAAGCCTGTTGCGCCCCAGCCGCAGCCAGTCCAGCTCAATCGGCATCCGGTGCTCGCCGCGCTTCCACCAATTGCGGTCCGCGATGAACGTACCATCCGCAGCCTCAGTCCATGATGGCCTTTTCTTCGCATAGTCGATTGGGGCCGCCTTCTCCCGCTCCTGGGGGTCCTCGCCTGAGACCGACACCGGTCCGTGGCCGTTGACGTACACCGAGAGCCTCTCGTCCGGCTGCAGCCCTCGGCAGTAGAAGACCAACGTGGCCTCGGCTGTGTGACCCTGCTCGATGACCTTGGGGATGTCGTCACCGATGCGCAGGTGCACCCTCGATTCCTCCTCGAAGGGCGGTTCTCCCGCTGGCGCAAAGGTCAACGGCATGTAACGCCCGACGTCCACCATGTAGTGCTTGTCGGCGAACTCGACTTTTTGCGGGTCGCCGAGCTGGAGGAGCCAGGGGCGGCCGAGGAACTCATTGCCTGAGGCCATGGCGATCTGGAGGCCGTCAGCCCCCGCTCGGTTGAACAGCAGCGCCTGGGCGAAAAACATTCCCTGCGTCTTCGGCTTGCTGTAGCGTCGAACGCCCGTCTTGTCGTCCTGCGGCATCGCGTCGGTTGAGACGAACCCAAGCGAGTGCCAGATGGTGGGATAGACCTTGCAGCCGGTCTTGCGACCCATTGCTACGAATTCTTCAATGGGGATGTCGAACTCATCCGGTGCCCGCCGATGACTGGGTACGACGATGTCCACAAGGCCCTCCTGCATCCATGTCTTCCAGTCCAGGCCCAGCTCCATGTACTGCTTCCAGGGGACGCGGACCATAATCTGGATCCGACGCCCGCGGGCGGCCCCGACCTCGTCGAGCATCTCTCGGCAATCGCGGATGAACTGAGTCATGATGGCGCAATCCGGCTTTTCGAAGAAGGGCGGGTAGACGACGAAGTCCATTGAGATGCCGTCAACCCCCGCCTCGGCGGCCTCCCGGAAGATGGCCAGTTTGAAGTCTCGGACACCCTGGTGCTTGAAGTCCAGGCGGACCGATCCCGGCATGCGGTACTCCGGGTGCTCCTTGTTCAGCCGACCCACAAGCAGGAGCCACAGCCAGTTGTCATCGCTCGCGGGGCCGTACTCGTGGTTCATCTCAAGGCGTGCAAACACCCTCAGGCCTAACTCGTGAGCGCGGTTGACAACCACCCGAAGCGGATCGTGGCCTGCGTCAATCAGGCCCTTCACGTTCTGGTAGACCCATCGGTCCCCGACGCGGCACCGCGCCCATTGCTCCTCGGTAAGGTCCGCGCCGACAATCTCACCAGCCTTCGTGTCGTAGCAAAACACGCTCCCCGGCCCCAGGCCCCACTCGATGATTTGGACGCCGGTTCCGGCGAGGGGATTAACGAACTCATTCTCCAACGTCTCCCGCGTCATAGGCGGCTTGCGGTAGAAGGTGGAGAATCCGTCGTTGCGGTAGGCGATGGGAAGGGCTCTCAGCTCATTACGCCCCCAGGACGATACCGGCTCAGAAACTTCACTCTCGTCATTGGCCTCCTGGCTATCGGCAGGCAACATCATCCCCCCTGCAATCATGCTTGCAATCGTTAAAATGGCAGTAACCAACATATAGTTTTTTTTCATTTCAGCGCCTCTCTGTTGCTGTTTATCGCGGGTCATCATCAAACTGATTCGGACCCATCGTATCTTAGGAGCAGGTCCACCCATGCGACCCAAAAAGGAGGCTCCACGTTGGGAGATTCGGTGGAGTAGGCCATGCGAATCCTGTTCCTGCCCAGCCGAAGCCACTCGGCGTCAATCGCTATCTTATGCTCTCCGCGCCTCCACCAGTCTTCCTCGAAAATCCACGAGTCTGGGCGGATTAGCGCCCCGCCGAACCGTTTCTCCCAGCGAACCGGAGCCTGCTTGTCTCGTTCGTCGGGGGAATCCCCGGAGACGGCCACCGGGCCTTTGCCGTTGATGTAGATTGACAGCTCCTCACCCTTGTGCAAACCCCGAGAATAGAAGATAAGTGTGGCGTCCACGCGATGCCCCTGGGCGCGCGCTTCTCGTATGTCGTCAGCCACCAGCAGCGGCAGCCGCGCGATGGAAGTGAACGGAGGCTTGCTCGGCAAGGGGAACTCCACAGGGATGTAAGGCCCCACGTCCACCATGTAGTGCTTATCGGCGAACTTGACCTTGCTCGGGTCTGCAAGGTCGTTCTCCCAGGGGCGCGAGAGCCACTCATCCCCCGTAGACCTGGCCAGTTGTATCCCGTCAACTCCTGAGCGATGATACAGCAGGGCTTCCGCGAAGTACATCTCCTTGGTCTTCGGCTTGGCATATCGTCGCCTGCCGTCGGGGGCGGGATCGTGGCTGACAAGGCCCAGATCATGCCAGATGCATCCGTACACCTTGCAGCCCGTCCTATTGCCCATCGCCACGAACTCATCAACGGGAACGAAGAATTGATAGCCCTGCTGCCCCGGGCCTATCCGTGTGAACGACGGGACTACGATGTCCACGAGGCCCTCCTGCATCCATGTCTTCCAGTCAAGGCCGAGTTGCATATACCCAACGAAGGGGACCCGGACCATGATGTCCAGACGCCGCCCTTGCGCAGCACCCACCTCGTCAAGCATCTTCCGGCAGTCCCTGATGAACTGGGTCATAATCCTGCAGTCCGGCTTCTCGAAGTATGGCGGCTTGATTATGAAATCCATCGAGACCCCGTCCATGCCAGCCTCGACGGCTTCGCGGAAGATTGCCAGCTTGAAATCTCGGACCTCTTTGTGTTTGAAGTCGAGAAAGGGGGTGCCTGGAATGCGGTATTCGGGGTGCTTCTTGTTGAATGTTCCCGTGAACGCCACGCCCATCCAGTTGTGCGGATCGTCCGGGGCGTACTCGTGGTTCATCTCCAGCCGTGCGTAGACTTTCAGGCCGAGCTCATGGCCCCTTTCGGCCGCAACGTGCAAAGGGTCAGCGCCAGCATCTATCAGGGCGTGCACGTTCTCATTCACCCACAGGTCACGCGGTCGGCACATCTTCCACTGCTCTTCCGTAAGCGGGTCGCCAAAGATCTCCCCCACCTTCGTATCGTAGCAAAACACGCTTCCCGGCCCCACGCCCCACTCAAGAATCTTAACGTTGGAGCCGGCGAATGGGTCAATGAAGCGCTGCTCCAACATGGCGCGCGTCATGGGCGGCTTGGTATAGAAGTACATGGAGAATCCATCGTGGCGATAGGCGAGGGGGAGTGTCCTGAGCTTGTGGCGCCGCCAGCTTGACGCAAGCGCAGAAGACGGACTCGCCTGAGCGGGTTCGCTGCTGTCGGCGGGCACCATCATCCCTCCTGCGATCACGCTTGCGGTCAAGAGCAGTATGCTGGCGGCCAAGCTGCGGGCCTTTTCCATGTATCCACTTTTCCACACGGCGACGCGGTTCCCCCAGCCAGACTCATTCGGGCTTGTCGTACTTGATGATGAGGTCCAGCCACGCCATCCAAAGAGGAGGCTCCACGTCACGGGATTCCGTAGAGTAGACCATACGAATCCTGTTACTGCCCAGCCGAAGCCATTGGGCGTCAATCGGTATTTTATGCTCTCCGCGCATCCACCAGCCGCCTTCGGCGATGAATGATCGGTCCTTCTCCTTCTGCCAATGAATAGGCGGGAGGATGTCCTTTTCCTCCGGGGTGCCGCCCGGGACCGTAACGGGCCCATTCCCGTTCACGTAGAACTCCAGTTTCTCGCCATCCTGCAGACCCCGGAAGTAAGCGACGACAGTGGCATCAACCGTGTGCCCTTCACGAAGCGCCTTCTTGATGTCATCCCCGATGCGCAGGCTTACCTTCGCTTCGGTGGTGAACGGCGGCTCCTTCCGCAGGTTGAGGTCTACCGCAATGTAGGGCCATCGGCGGCAGTCGACGACGTAGTGCTTGTCCGCGAATTCGAGCTTGGTGGGGTCTGCCAAGTCGTTGATCCACGGGGCGGATGGAAGTTCGTCGCCGCCAGACATGGCCATCTGGATGCCGTCCGCCCCCGCGCGGTGGAACATCAGCGCCTGGGCGTAGTACATCTCCCTCGTCTTGGGCTTCCCGAATCGTTTCGGATGTGTTTTCTCATCGCCGGGCTGCGGGTCAGTCGGGCCGGGCCATCCGCCATACGGTCGGATGCAGCCGTAGACCTTGCATCCGGTCTTCCGGCCCATTGCAACGAACTCGTCAATGTTGATGTCGAACGTGTGGGCCTCATTCCGCGGGTGGGACACCACGACGATGTCCACGATTCCTTCCTGCATCCATCGCTTCCAGTCCAGGCCCCGCTCAAGAGCCTCCTCGCACGGGACCCTGACCATTATCTCCAGCCGCCGCCCCTGCGCAGCGCCCACCTCGTCAAGCATCTTCCGGCAGTCGCGGATGAACTGGGTCATAATCTCGCAATCCGGCTTCTCGAAAAAGGGCGGGTAGACCACGAAATCCATCGAGATGCCGTCCATGCCGGCCTCCACGACCTCTCGGAAGATGGCCAGCTTGAAGTCACGGACTTCCTTGTGTTTAAAGTCCAATAAAACGGTCCCGGGAATTCGATATTCCGGGTGCTCCTTGTTGAGGCTCCCGACGAAGCCGACCCA
>JALGUK010000140.1 GCA_029820875.1 Candidatus Zipacnadia bacterium | reverse complement strand
TTGTCCGATTGGAGGCAAATGGGAAGCCGCGTACAAACCTTCCCGTCCACTTACAGTTGAACTTCCACGAACTGCTGGGAGATACTGGAAAACTTGACCCAGGCTCGATTCGGGTCTTCGAGAGCGGTCGTGAGCTGGCCAGCCAGTTCGTTCCGGTGGATGGGGAGAGTACCGGCGAGCTTGTCTGGATTGCTCCCGGGACCATCGGGCCACAAGATGGGAGGCTCTTTGAGGTCACATTCAACACTCTTAAGAGCGGCGTCATGAGGGCCGATTACCCCACGAACATTCGTGTCACTGATGTCGCGGCGGGCGCAAGATGGGTTGAAAACTCGAGGTATCGCATACTCGTGGGCCCGCAAGGGGCCCACTTTTTCGCCTGGCAGGTAAAGACACTCGACGGACTTGATATCACCCAACCGGGAAACAGCGGTTGGGCGGGATTCAACGACGTTATGTCCGCCCGGACCAGCCATTTCAATGTAGAGCCTGTGGCAGTCGGGCCGGTTGTGGCGGTACTGCGCGCGAGCGACCCCTGGGGCATGCAGGAAGTGCTCTACTTCTATGCCGACCTGCCCTACGTCGAGACCCTGCTCAGTCAGCCTGTGGACATGTACTGGAACTACGACAATGTCGCCGTAATGGCCGGCGACAGCAAGACTCCCGGCATGGCCCGCTTCTCGGATGGGACGCAAGCCCCCGTCCCCAAAAGCGCCGAAAGAGTGCACCTGACCGCCGGCGGCGACCGGAAAGCATGGTGGTCCGCCAAGTACCGTGGGGACGGGTTCACATTGGGGCTTATCACTCCGGCGGAGGCTGCTGTGCACATGGTCGGGCCGGGCGGTGGCTGGGGCGGAATCGGCATCGAGCAGTCAAATCCGTGCCGCTATTTCGTCATATTCGCCGATGTTACGCCCGATACATGGCAGTCCGTCCAGCGCGTCGCCGACACGCTCTCCATGCAGCCGCCGGTGAAGGCCGTCATAGGCTCTGTAGAGCCTCCACGGCGGGAGGTCACGCCGTAGGATTCATCGAAAGTATATCCAACAACTACGATTGAACGGGGGGAGCAATATGGCCGTTGGTTTCGGTGTCATTGGTCTGGGAACGTGGGGCGAGAATCACGCGAAGACTTACACCTATGAGCCTAATGCGGAATTGGTGTTCGTCTGCGACCTCAACGAAGAGCGCGCGCAGGAAGTTGCCGGCAAGTACAGCGCCCAGCATTACGGCACGGACTACAGGGAGCTTCTGGACCGTGACGACATTCAGGCGGTGTCCATTGTCACGCCCGATTTCGCCCACACCGACATTGCGGTAGCCGCGGCGGAGGCCGGCAAGCACATCCTCATCGAAAAACCCCTTGCGACAACCGTCGAGGATTGCGAGCGGATTATCGAGGCCGTGGACAAGGCGGGTGTGAAGCTGATGGTCGACTTCCACAACCGCTGGAACCCAGCGTTCGTGAAGATGAAGACATCCGTGGAGAAGGGCGAAATGGGCGATGTGCAGCTCATCCAGCTTCGGCTCAATGACACGCTCTTTGTGCCGACCCAGATGCTCAGTTGGGCGGGGAAGTCTAATGTCGCCTGGTTCCTCGCCAGTCACACCATAGACCTCGTCCGTTGGCTGACCGAGGACGAAGTGGTCAGGGTGTATTCGGTCGCGTCATCCCGGGTTCTCAAGGGTATGGGAATCGACACGCCGGACTTCTTCCAAACAACCCTGCAGATGTCGCGCGGGGCCGTGGCGTCCATCGAGAACTGCTGGATTATGTCCCAGGGCTACCCGACCGTCTTCGACTTCAAATGCGAGCTTATCGGTTCCGAGGGCATGATGATGGCCGACCTGAGCACCCATCGGGCGCTACAGCGCATCACCGACGAGGCCGGAACCGAGTACCCCGACCTGATGGTGGCCCCCGAGGTCCACGGCAAGCCCATCGGGTTCGGTATCGAGAGCATCCGCTACTTCGTTGACTGTATCGTCGGCGATCGCGAGCCGCTGTGCGGCGGCCAGGACGGCCTGGCAGTCACGAAGGTCATCTGCGGAATGATTGAGTCGGCAGATACGGGCCAACCGGTGGAAATCAACTGACAGCAGCGACTCGATCGGTGTAACTCGCTGCTCATATCGACGTGGATACAATATGCAGTCCTGCGCTGCTGAGGCCGAGCCGTCGCGCCTGCCCGAATTGGGTGAGGGGCGTGCTTTTACGCTCCGTGCACTGGTTATCGGCGTAGTTTGCATCCTTGGGGTTGTCCTTTTCATTCATTACGCCGAGCTGGTCCTGGGCGGCCGGCGCGGGCATACGGCTCTGGCGAATACGTCCATTCCGGTCGGTCCCTTCTTCGCCCTCTTTGTTCTGACGGTGGGGAACCTGCTCCTGCGACGTCTGCGCCGGGCGTCGGCGCTTGGCCGGAGGGAATTGCTGGTCATCTACATAATGATGACCTCCTCGACGGTCATGGCCTCCTCAGGCGGCATCCACTTTCTCGTTCCGACGCTGGCGGCGCCCTTTCACTTCGCCACACCCGAGAACGACTGGGAACAGTTCCACCCGTACATCCCCACATGGTTCGCGCCGCAAAGCGAAAGCGTACTTAAGGGCTTCTACGACGGCGACGCGACGGTCCCCCTGCACGCCTGGCTTGTACCGATTGCGGCATGGACGGCGTTTATGCTTCTTGTGGCGGGAACCACGTTGTGCATCTGCGCCCTCGCGCGCGAGCAGTGGATTGAGCATGAAAAACTGACCTTCCCGACCGTGTACGTCCCTCTGGAGATGACAAAGGCCGGTTCGGCGTTCTGGAAGAGCAAGCCGATGTGGATTGCCTTCGGCATCGCATTCACGATAGGGACCGTGAATACCCTGAGCGAGAACTTCCCCGCAATCCCCCAAATCCGCGTGCGGCCTTATGATATCTCCCCGTTTATCAAGGACCGGCCCTGGAGCGCCATCGGTTACACACCGGTCGCCTTTTACCCGTTCGTGATAGGGATTGCATATCTGCTCTCCACTGAAGTGACCTTCAGTTGCTGGTTTTTCTACCTTCTTACTAAGATGCAGGCAATCTTCGGGGCTGTAACCGGTCTTGAGCGGCTTGGCGGCGGGACGCAATCAGAGTCGTTCCCCTTCCTGATGCACCAAGGGGCCGGCGCCTTCGTCGCCATCGTTCTGATAAGCGTCTGGCTTGGGCGTGGGCACCTGAAGCGGGTGATGCTGAAGGCGGCGGGAATAGACAGGAGGGACGGGAGTGTGCAGACCTGGCCGCTCTGGGGCCTTATGGCGGGACTCGGTGGGCTGGTCATGTTCGCGCGGTCGGCCGGAATGTCGCTGGTTGCTCCTCTTGTGCTGTTCGGCTTGTCATTCGTTTACATGACCGCCGCGACCCGTATCCGGGCCGAGACCGGCAACGCCTGGCTCTTCGGGCCGACCGTGGACCCTCACACCCTGATGACCCGCACCTTCGGGCCTCGAATCTTCTCGCCGAAAGACCTCACTATAATGGCCTACCTGCGCAACATCTCCAGCTACGACCTGAGGTGCCTGGCGATGCCGCACCAGCTCGACGGGTTCAAAATGGCGCGCGAGGCCGGGTTGGATGTCAAGCGACTGTCGGCCACAATGCTCTCCGCTGCCGCTGTGGCCCTGCCCGCCGCATTCCTCATCGGCCTGTTTATCTGGTATCGGTTTGGAGCGTTGGGCGAGTGCGACACATGGCGGACCCTGATGGGCCGGAAACCCTTCGACGCTCTGGCCGCGGAGCTGACGAATCCCCTCCCGCCCGACGGGCTTGGCACCGGGTTTGTGGCAGGGGGACTGGTGGTCATGGTGGCTCTTTATACATTGCGGATGCACCTGTCGTGGTGGCCGCTTCACCCGGTGGGATATGCGATGGCCAACACGCAGACCATGGCCCCGCTGTGGATGCCGTTTTTCATTGCGTGGGCCGCCAAGAGCGTCATCCTGCGGTATGGCGGAGCCGGCCTCTACCGTCGCTCGATGCCGTTCTTTCTCGGGCTGATTGCCGGGGATTTCTTCAACGGTGCTCTGTGGACACTGGTCGGTTGCTTTGTGAACATGCACGTGTATCCGGTGAATTGGTAAAGCGTGTTGTATCGCCGTATGACCATGCGCATCCGGCGCATCACTGAGATACCGGCCGGTTCCGAGCGACGGCAGGCGTAACCGACTCTCCGATGGCCGGTGACATTGTCGCCAGAATCCGGCGTGCTGCCTCGACGTCGCGGCCGATTTGTTGTGCAAGGGCCTCGGGCGAGGCGAACTTCATCTCGCCTCGGACCCGTTCGAGGAAATGTACCCGAATCGCCTGGCCATGAAGGTCTCCATCGAAGTCGAGAAGGTGGACCTCGGCTGCTCGCCCTGCCTCGGGGAAGGTCGGTCGGACTCCGATACTGATAACACCCTCCCGGCGACCGCCTGCGACGTCAGCGTAGACGGCGTACACGCCGTCGGCTGGCAGGACCTTATGAGGGTCTACCTGGAGGTTTGCAGTAGGGAAGCCGAGCTTTGCGCCCATTGCGCGGCCCTTCACGACAATACCCTTAATCGAGTAAACCCGTCCCAGCAGCGCCGCGGCCCAGGGACACTCGCCTCGCCTGACAGCCTCACGGATGAGGGTGCTGCTGACGCGGCTGCCGTTCACCTGGGCCGGTGCCACGCGCTCGACCGTGAAGCCATATCGGCGGCCCAACTCGGCCAGCCTCATGGCATCGCCTTGCCCACCTGCGCCGAATGTGTGGGTGCTGCCGACGACGATGTGCTCGGCGCGCAGCCGCTGAACCAGGACATCCCGCACGAAGTCGGCGTCAGGAATCCGCGCAAACTCCGGTGTGAACTCGATTACCACGCAAAGCGCGATTTCGAGCTTCTCGACGAACTGAAGCTTCTCATCCAGCGTCGTGAGGCGTCCGGGCGCGCTTTCGGGTGCCAGAACCTCCATAGGATATGGCTCGAATGTGACTATTGTGGCAAGCGCGCCACGCCGCTGGGCCTGCCGGGTCACCCGAGCCAGCAGTACCTGGTGGCCGGTGTGAATGCCGTCGAAGGTTCCCACTGCCACCACCGTCGGCTGCTCGATGGGTTGGAGGTTGTTCATATCACCCGGTTCGAGCACTTTGACGGGAGCTATCCGGCCCGCATCAGTCAGCTCATAGCGCCCGACTGCGAGAAACCTCCCGAGATTGTCGTAAACCCTTGTCAATTGCCCGGGCTGCAGTTTACGGGCTGCAGGCGGCACCGCCACTTGCATGCCATGTGACAGAGCCGTCGCGGCCTCCGCTGTTAGTTCAATGCGCGGCCAGGTCGCCAGGCCTGCGTCCATCGGGAGCACATAGCGATCAAGCTCGCCGTCGCGGGCCGCCCGGTTCATCTGCTCGAGAGTCACCGCATCTTGGATACTCCAGGGGCCGTTTCGGGTGCGAACCAAGAACGACATGTACGCGCCGCAACCGAGCCGCTCACCCAATTGTGCGCAAAGCGTGCGCACGTAAGTGCCCTTGGAGCAGACCACGTCGAATAACACCTTGGGCGGCGGTCCCTCGTCGAACTCGATCAACCGGCAAGACCGGATGTGGACTCGGCGCGTCTTGCGCTCAACAACCTTGCCCTGGCGGGCGAGCTGATAGAGTCGCCTCCCCTGATGACGCGCTGCAGAGACCATCGGC
>JALGUK010000139.1 GCA_029820875.1 Candidatus Zipacnadia bacterium | reverse complement strand
AATCATGCACCTGGGGTGGAAAGGAATGGCTACTCCGCAGGTCTGGGGGTGGACGCCGAGGCTACTATATGGCGCCCTCCGTCCGGCATTACGGCCTCGAGCTGGTATGTTCCATTGGCGGGCTTTTTTACAAGAAACTTATACGTACTATCTTTGCTGAGTGGTATGAGGTTCGCGTTCAGGCGTCGTCTCTTTCCATCGTCGTCGAACACAACATAGACATTAAATCCGACGGCCAGCCCGCTGTCTGCGCGCCACTCAAGCCGAGCTACTGCGCCATCGGTAAAGGCGCGGAAGTCGGACGCCACCACAGCCGTGGGGTTGGTACTTCCACCCGTTACTTCATTGAAGTTAGGATTATTTGCCGGGTCGCGGATGGTCGGGTCATCTGCTGAGGGGGTGGATGCCGCAGCAGCGGTAAGCTGGAAGTCTCCGTCATTCACGTTCGCGAGGTTGCAGGCGAGGTCCAAGTTGACATCAGGAGTATTATCTGGGTCATCGCACCAACCCTGCGCGGATGAGTCGTATTGTGTGCCCGACCACGCTTCGAATGCGGCATTCGCCGCCGATGTGTTGCGCAGGCGACAATCCGGCAAGCCGTCGCCGTCCACATCGAAGTAGAGAAAGAATCGCTTGGCCGCAAAACTCGCAGAGCTGACGACGGTTATCCGGAAGAAGGCATGGGTCGCGTCTTGTTGATAGCCGACATCGGTGATATCAATATCGTCGGGTACGTCGGGGTCTGGAAGGTCATGAAGGAGTGAGCCGTAACCTGTGTCGGGAAACGTCGGATCCCCGGCGGCTCCCAGAGCTGGCTGCGCCGCCGACACCCATGCCCAAACTGCGCAGACTAAGTATATTGTCACGACGATGTAATGCCGCAGGTTCATCATCCATCACCACCTTGGCGGGAGCTACAGCATGTTGCTATTGGGTTCATGCCACCGAAAGCGGTGACTTGAGGGGGTAAAAAAACCTTACAAATTTGTGTCACAACACTCCCAATCGCGGCATTGCCGAAAAAAATCGCCCTGTGGCCGTTTCCAGAGTCTATTCCATTACGAAAGCATGCTTCAAGCACGAGCAAATTCTAACTTATCAGCAACACTATGGAAAAGAAATGCAGGTCCCTCCGGAGGCGGCAGTGAAAAATTTCTGTATCAAGAAGCATGCGAGATGGAATGCTCCGGGCAAGGAGGTAGAGCCGTGGCTGTAGAGTTGCCGGCGACTGACCAGCGCGCTGAGAATTTGAGGAATCTCAATCAGCGATTCGAGCTGCCGACATTTGTCGGCCGCAGAGAATGGGAAAGGCGAGCACGGTGGCTGCGGACCCACATCTTGGCCGTAAACGGCCTGCTGCCCATGCCCGAGCCGCCTCCGCTGAGGGCGAAGGTGTTCGACACCATTGAGTATGCGGACTACTCGGTATCGAAGGTGTACTTCCAGAGCCACCCGGGGCTCCTTGTTACCGGGAGCCTCTTCGTTCCGCGTGGCAAGAAGGGGCCATTCCCCGCGGTTCTTAACCCTCACGGCCACTGGCCCAAAGGACGTCTGCACAATGACCAACGCGGAACAGTGCTTGGACGCGGCATCACCTTCGCCCGCCAGGGGTACGTGGCGTTCTGCTATGACATGATCGGCCTTTGCGACTCCACGCAATTGGTGCATCGCCAGGAGAGCGACCGCCAGCGGCTATGGGGGTTCAGCCAGATGGCCCTGCAGCTTTACAACAGCATCCGCTCGGTGGACTTTCTGCAGTCGCTGCCGGATGTTGACCCTGAGCGCATAGGATGTACGGGCGCCTCCGGCGGCGGCACCCAGACGTTCATGTTGATGGCGGTGGACCAGCGCATAAAGGTAGCGGCGCCGGTCAATATGGTGTCGGCAATCATGCAGGGCGGGTGCGTCTGCGAGAACGCGCCGACCCTGCGCCTGGAAACGACCAATCCGGAGATAGCAGCGCTCATGGCGCCCCGCCCGCTGCTGCTAGTAGCGGCGACGGGGGACTGGACCGTGAACAACCCCACTTTGGAGTACCCCTTCATTCGAAGCATATACAAACTTTATGAGGCGCAAGACCGCGTCCAATGCGTGCAGTTTGACGCGGAGCATAATTACAACCTCGACAGCCGCAACGCTGTTTACCGGTTCTTCGCGAAGTGGCTTTTAGGGGCTGATGAACCGGAGATGTTCGATGAACGGCCCTACCGGCTGGCCGCTCGGACACGATACCTTGTTTTCGCCGACCGGGAGCGGCCGAAATGGGCGCCGGACGGGGAGAAGCTCATCGAGAAGCTGGTCCGGCGCAGGCGGAGCCAGATTCGTGCGATGTGGCCCGCCGATGCACGAGAGCTGGACAGATTCAGAGAGCAGATAGGGGCAGTAATTGAGCACCTGCTGATGGCGAAGGTCCCGCGTGTGAGGGAAGTGAGGGTTATCCGCGGCTCGAGGAGAACGATTGAGGGTATTATCGTTGAAGACGTCGTTCTTACGCGGCCTGCGGTGGGCGAGCAGGTTCCGGCATCTATTCTGAGGCCGCCAGCGGCTCGGAGGAAGGCCGTCGCAACGCTTGTGGTTTCGGCCCGTGGAAAGAAACTGCTGCTCAACGATGCGGGCAGGCGTCATGAGCTTGTCAACCGCTTACTCTCGGCCGGCCACACCGTCCTGCTTGTTGACTGCTGGGGCGTCGGAGAGGCTTCACTTCCGCCCGACCATGTCGAAAAAGTCCTGCAGATTGACCATTATCTCACATATAATCGTTCGGACGATATGAACCGCATCCAGGACATTCTGACCGCGCTTGGCGCTCTGCGCGCACGGCGGTCGGTCCGCGATGTGAACCTGGTCGGTTTGGACGATGCAGGATTGTGGTCAATCATTGCACGTACGCAAGCGCCGTTCGTGAACCGGACCGTGGTGGATATGGGTGGCGGTGACTTGGACAAGGACGAGACATTCCTGCGTCATTTGTACGTCCCCGCGATTCGCAGCATCGGTGACATAGCCGCTGCCTCAGCTCTGGTCGCCCCCGGGAGACTGTGTCTGCACAATCTCGGGCGTGGGCTGGATACATCCCTTATCCGGCAAGCCTACATCGCCGCCGGCCGACCAAGACATCTGCGGTTGGAAAGCCGAGAGCTTGGTCCGGCAGTGATTGGACGCTATCTGGACGGCATAGGAGGTTAACAAGCCATTAATGGAGAATCCTGGCGTGTGGGTATGGCAATTGCGATGTGGATATGAGCCTGCAAGAGGTGACGATGATGCCAAAGCGACTGCTTGATGGTGTGCAACGGGTAATGCGGGCGATGCTGCCGCCTGAGGAGGACTTCTTTGTTCTGTTTGAAAAGCAGGCCCAGAAGGCCGTTGAGGCGGCGGAGATACTGATAGCTCTGACCGAGGAATTCCGACTTGATTGGGCGGTGAACCAGATTGCCAAAATTGAGCGAGAGGCCGACGAGGTCACCCATGAGATTACCCGCAAGCTGAATACGACTTTTGTAACCCCTATACTGTTCGACCGAGAGGATATATTGGCTTTATCCGACGCGTTCGACGATATTACGGACTTCGTCAAGGGCGCGATTGATCGGATGCAAATCTTTCAGGTGAGGGAATTGACGCCGGAAGTAACCGAGTTGGCCCAGGTGCTAATGAGTGCCACATCTCGCCTGTACGAGACGACTGCTTCCCTGCAGACGCTGCGCCCGGGCGAGAACCGGTACTGCGCGGAAATCAACGCCCTTGAAAACGAGGCTGATGCCATCCTGAAGGGTGCATTGGGACGACTGTTTACTGACGGGGATGACCCGGTTCACATCATCAAATGGAAAGAGATATACGACTACATAGAAGAGGCGACGGACGCATGTGAGCGGGTGGTGAACCTCATCGAGGGCATGGTGGTAAAGAATGCCTGAGGCGTTCGTCCTCGTCATCGTCCTGTTCGGCTTGGCTTTCGACTTTATCAATGGCTTTCATGACGCTGCAAATGCGATCGCTACCAGTGTACTTACCCGCGCTCTCTCGATGAAGAACGCGGTATTGATGGCCGCTACCCTCAACTTCCTCGGCGCTCTTGTTTCGGAACGTGTCGCCACGACCATCGGCAAGGGTATAGTTGACCCGGCGCATGTAACCGCCGTTGTGATACTCTCCGGAATCCTCGGCGCCATCATCTGGAGCCTGATATGCTGGTGGTTCGGGCTACCCACGAGCCAATCACATGCTCTGATCGGCGGAGTTGTCGGGGCAGTCATCGCAGCGAACACCGGCCTGAGCTTCACGGCTGGCCAGTTGATCTTCAGCAGCAATCTGGGCATTTTCAATGCCGCAGGTCTGACTAAGATTCTGCTGGCACTGGTAATATCGCCGCCTGTGGGACTTATTTTCGGGCACTTGTTCATGGTTGCGTTGATGTGGACCTTTCGTCACACACGCCCCAGCGTGCTGAACAGGGTGTTCCGTCGCTTGCAGGTGTTGTCGGCGGCGTTTATGGCGTTCAGCCACGGCGGCAACGATGCTCAGAAGACAATGGGCGTAATCACGATGACCCTCGTCTCCGCCGGTATCCTCACGAGCTTCCATATCCCCACGTGGGTGAAGCTGTTGTGCGCAACGGCAATGGGGCTCGGAACCGCCGCCGGAGGCTGGAGAATCATTAAGACCATCGGCCGTAAGGTGATGGAGCTGAAGCCTGTCCACGGCTTCGCCGCCGAGACGTCTGCTGCGCTGGTCATTCAGACATGTACACACATCGGTGCCCCTATCAGCACCACCCACGTCATCTCCTCCACCATCATGGGAGTGGGAACATCCCGGCGGCTCAGCGGCGTCCGCTGGCGCGTGGCCGGGCAGATTATGCTCGCCTGGGTTCTCACGCTCCCCATCTCAGCCTTGTTGAGCGCATTGACCTACTGGGGTCTTTCCCTGTTTATATGAAGTTGCCGATGATGAACTCCTTGCCGCCGAGACATGTTAATGACTTAACACACGGCGAGCTATCTCCTTGGAGACGGAAACGTCAAGCTTGAACCCGCACCGTCGGTACGGTGCGTTGCTCCTGGCCACAGGCGGGGAACCGCGCAGGTTGGATATCGCCGGTAGTGGTACTAACGAAGTTATCTACCGAGTACATCGTCGCCCGCGTATTCCCGGAAGCCCTTGGAACGCGCTGCAGGGGCATTATCGGCAGCGTGGTATCGAGGTTCTGCCCGGGAATATCCCGACAGTCTTAGAGCGTAGGATCTGCGCGGCGCCAT
>JALGUK010000138.1 GCA_029820875.1 Candidatus Zipacnadia bacterium | reverse complement strand
ATTGTCGGCTCCGTCTCCTCTGGCAGAGATTCGGGACTCGCTTCATCTGTTTCAGGTTCAGGCGGCGTATCAGCCGCCCTCTGCTGGTTCTCATCCACTGGCTCGGAAGCATCCTTTGCGGTTTCTTCTTCGGCTGCCGGAATATTGGATGTTTTTTGCTCGTTGTCACGCGGCAAAGCGATTTCCACCTCCATGATTACCCCTCCGGAGCCTTAGGCCATCTCCGGAGATGAGTGTTGAGATTGCTCCGCTTGCCCGTGTGGTTCCGCGGTCGATTGCGGCTCTTCTTTCTTGCGGATGACCGTGTTGATTCGCAGAATCGCTTCAGCTATTTCCGCGGCCGCCTTTAGAGCATAGATTTTGACGCGGGTAGGATCTACCACACCCATGGCCTTCATGTCGGCGACCTCGCCCGTGTCACAGTTCAGTGCCAGCGCGTCGTTTTGCTGTTTCGCCTGCGCTGCAATTACATCCTCAACTTTTTCCAGCGGGTTGAATCCCGCGTTGGCTACTATCTGCGCTAAGGGGCGCTTGAGCGCCTCGGCGAGGCAGTCAACGCCATAAGCCGCCATACCTTTGATGTTCTCGCGCAAGTCCGCGACTTGGCCGGATACCCACACTTCGATGGCACCCCCGCCGGGCAGAACGCCGTCCGCAAGCGCGCACTGGACAGCCCAGGCGGCATCGCGGGCGATTCGTGCCGTCTCATCCTTGACCTCCTCAGTCGCCGCCCCCACGAGGATTGTCGCCGCAGTCTCCCCCTTCCCACCGATAATCCGGATGTGCTCGAGCTTTTCGTCCTCGTGGGCGCACTCTACATATCCTAAAAACTCTTCCAGCTCTTCCGGTGACTTCCGCAGGCCGGTTCGTTTAATCGTGCGCGCGCCCGTGTGATTGACGATATTGGTGATATCCTTGCTGGCCACACGCCGAATGACCATGACGCCGGCGTCGGTAAGGACCTCCTCCGCCACATCGTCCACACCCTTGTCCACCACAACCAGCCTTACACCCAGCTCCACAACCTTTTGAATGTTCGCGCGGAACTCTTCCTGCAACTGCATATACCTGGCAAAGCCAGCGTCGGTCCCGAGCGCGTCGTCCTCGACTTCCTCCGGCTCGAGCGCATCGTCAACCACCAGAACCTTTGCGTTCTCGACCCGCTTGGGCATTTGCCTGTTCATGCGCTGCTTGGCGATGATGATTCCGGGCACAACCTCGCTCTCAGCTCTCTCCTTGGCCAGCACCAGGTCGGCGAGCTTGAAGCCCTCGTTCTGCCAACGGCTTTCGGGAATATGTCGAGCTGCTTCGACGACGAAACGCGCGATGTGCTCGTTCTGGCGCCCTGCAACAGTAGCGCAGGATAGCAGCAGGGGATCATCAAGTCCATCAAGCGGCTGCGAGTGCTCCTCCATGACCCGGACAGCGTGCTCGACACCAGTGCGGATGCCTTCGATGATCTTGGTCACGGGCACCCCCTTGGTGGCATGGGAGAGGCCCTCCTGTATCAATGCAGCAGCCAGGATAGTGGCTGTCGTTGTGCCGTCGCCGACCTGAGCCTCCTGCGACTTGGCTGCATTGATAAGCATTCGAGCAGCGGGATGACTGACGTCTATCTTGTCCAGAATCGTCGAGCCGTCATTGGTGATAGTCACGTCTCCGAAGCGGTCGACGAGCATGCAGTTGAGGCCCTTTGGCCCGAGGGTGCCCTCGACGGCGGAGGCGATTGCCTGAATCGCCCCTGCGTTGGCGACCAAGGCGGCCAATCGTTCGTCCACTTCGGCGGATGCAACTTGCTTCACGTTGCCACTCATTATGTGTCCCTCGCGAGAGCAAAAGAGACGCTCGCACTATGGAGGCGGCGGCGATTACCCGGGCGAGCGCCTTATCAATTAGATGGATTGAGCACGCATAAGGGACCGCGCCAGACGGTCCGCAACGAACGTGACAATAGATACGGTTTGTGAATACGGCATCCGGGTCGGCCCGACGATTCCGATTGTACCGCTTGCGACGCCCACTTTGAACTGATGGCTCACTACGCTGCACTCGCGCAGTTGCGGGAACGGCGTTTCCGAACCGATCGTCACATTCAACGGCCTCTCCTGCGTGGTGGACCGAAAGACCTGGCGCACAAGCGGCTTCTGGCTGAGCGCCTCCATGACCACACGCGCCCGGTTCACGTCTGCGAATTCCGGTTGGCGCAGGATATAAAGGGCTCCATCTACGAAGACGCTTCCCCGCTCCTGGACGTCAATGCTGTCACAGATGTGTTGCAGCACTTCCGGCGGTACCTTCAGGCGGGGAGGCAGTTGCTTCAGAAGCTCCCGGGCCTCAAGCCGCGAAATCGCGGAAATCTCGACGTTGGAGAGGCGATTCGTCAGAACCTCGCTGATTAGCTCCAATTGCCGGCCTGTGACTTGCGCCGGAGCCTGAATCAAGCGGTGTTGAATACGCCCGTCGTCGGTCACCCAGACCACCAATATATGGTGCGAGTTGACCGGACTGGCATGCAGGTGCCGCAGATGCACGGGGTTTTGGGGACCGACGACGACGGCCGGGTAACCGGCCAACTCGGCGAGGAGGTTGGATGTCTCCCGCAAGATGTCGTCAACTTCATCAAGGAGCTTTCGGTACCGTTCCTCGATGCGGGCTCTCTGTGGTCGGGGAATCGGGCGGCGAGTCATTAGATTGTCCACGTAAAAGCGATAACCCGCATCGGTGGGCACACGCCCGGCAGAGGTATGAGGTTGGGAAAGCAAGCCCATTCGCTCCAGTTCCGCCATCTCGTTGCGTACCGTAGCCGAGCTGACGCGGTTGCGGAATGCTGCCGCTGCCACCTGGCGACTCCCGACCGGGCGCCCCTCTCTGACGTAATACCGCACGATTTCGCGTAGAATACGACTTTTCCTACGCCCCAGCTTGACGATTGCAGTCACCCCCTCGACACATCCAATTCACGCTATGTAAGGTACCATTTTGCTCCCCGAATTGTCAACCGTTCAATAGCTCAACTTGACCGACGCGGAATCGGATGAGAGGACATGCGCCCATCACGACGAATATAACAAGAAGCCGGCGACGATTGATGCGACGCCGCGAATGTGGAGGCAACTTGCTACAGGTGGAGCCGTAGAGGTTTACACAGTTAGATATGCGGCTGTCCGCCGCGTTGGAGACCGCGTAATATGGCAGAAGTGATTCCGTTCCGAGGCTGGCGATACAATCCGGATAAGGTCGGCGACATCTCCCGCGTACTCGCCCCTCCTTACGACGTGATTTCCGAGTCCGCACGCAAGGCTTACATTCAAGGGCACCCGAACAACATCGTCCGTATTTCCCTCGGGGTGGACCCCATCGGCAGCCCGCCGACGCATTCACGCTACGAACTGGCTGCGGCGGACCTGCGCCAGTGGAGGCGCGAAGGGGTTCTGCGCCAGGACGAACAACCGGTGTTTTACCTGTACGAGCAGGAGTATTACCCTCCGGTGGCAGATGTGCAGGTGCGCAGCAAGCTGCACCGTCGGCGGGGAATAATCGGCCTGGTCAAACTCGAGGAATATCAAAAACGCGTGATCCTGCCGCATGAGAGGACGTTAAGTGAACCCAAACGTGACCGGCGGAATCTCCTGGAGGCGACACAGTGTGCCGTCAGCCAGATATTCGGAATCTATTCAGACCCTCAGATGATATTGGAATCCATCGCCGAGAAGGTGCGCCAGGGCGCTCCGGTCCTGGAGGTTCAGGACGCGGAGGGCGTCACGCACCGCATGTGGCTTGTGGACGACCCCGACGACTGCGCGACATTGACAGGGATGTTGACCGACAAGCCAATCGTAATCGCCGATGGTCATCATCGCTATGAGACGGCGCTTGCTTACCGGGATGCTCAGCGGGCCAAATATGGGGTGCTCCCAGGCGTGCCGTGGGAGTATGTTTCGATGTACCTGTGCAACACAGAGGTAGATCAACTGACGATTCTGCCGTCCCACCGGCTGATAAAAGAGCTGCCGTTGGAGGCAGAGGCCCAGCTGTGGCGCAGTGTAATGGAAGTTTTCGAAACCGAGCGCGTGGCCATAGACACGTCATCGGATAGTACCAGGGCCGATGGTATTCACAGCCTTCTTGCACGCATCAGCACCAGTGCCCCCGGCGACCACATCTTTGCACTGTACGCCGGAGGTAACTACGCGCTGCTGCTACGCCTCCGGGACAGCAGCATGGCGATGGCGCATGGGCTTGACCGCCTGCCGGAGGTACTGCGAGAGCTGGACGTTGCTATTCTACATAAGCTCCTGATTGAGGGAATCATGGGTTTGGACGGAGACCTCGCCGCCACGGGTTCGAACATCCTCTTTTCGCGCGACGGCCACCGGGCGGCCAATCGGGTGGCCCGCGGGGAGGCTGCTATGGTGCTGTTCGTCAACACGACGCGGGTCGAGCAGGTGATGGCCGTCGCAATGGCGGGCGAGCACATGCCACAGAAGGGAACCTATTTCTATCCCAAGACGCTCGCCGGCCTGGTTCTGCATGACCTGCGCCGCCAGTGAGTCGGGGCACTGTGTAACCCGCAACTGATGCCGGTTTCAGCGCGAACTTAGTATTCCCGCCTCCTGGTAGCGCGGGCGTCCCGCCCGCGTGGAAGAGCGAGGCTGTCCAATCGTGCCCTTTGACGAGAGATTGCCTCCGAACGAAGCGAAGCAGATGGAGGAATTTGTCATGCTTGGCAGCGCTTCGGCTGGGAGAATGGACAGGTTCCGCGGCGGATTCCCTGCTGTTCTCGGAACGGCGGTCTCTTTGCGCGTTCTTGCATCATGCGTCGCTCTCCTGACCGTTATACCCGCACCAATCTTCGCCGGACAGGAGGGGATTGCCATTCCAACGGGCCAGAAGCAGTTGTTTTTGGATGACTATATCATCGCCGAGACCCAGAACCTCGAACGCACCCTTCACCAGCCCGCCAAATACGAAGGCAACCCGGTTCTGCAGCCGGGCTATCGCTGGGAGAACGTCTGCATCCAATCGCGCACGCCGCCCGTTTGGATTCCCGATGAGAAGGTGTGGAAGATCTGGTACATCGGCTCCGCTACGGGGTGGGGCGACGAGGCACCCGGCGGAGGACGTTGCTATGCCGTCTCGCGCGACGGCATCAACTGGGAGAAACCATTCCTTCGCCAGGTCGAGTACCACGGTTCCAGGGAGAACAACATTCTCTCCCGGGCCGTGGACATGGTCGTCTACGATGCTCGGGAGCCGAATCCCGAGCGCCGTTACAAGGGCCTCAGTCCGTTGCCGCTGCAG
>JALGUK010000137.1 GCA_029820875.1 Candidatus Zipacnadia bacterium | reverse complement strand
GCCGTCGAAGACCATGCCCGTCTCCTTTGCTCCCTCCCTGACGTTATCCACGTACACCGGGACGTTATCCTCAACGGTGTAAGTCAGCCCATTATCGGCTGAGCGCACCACCTTAGTGACCCAACCATCACCCCGGCGGACCGTGTAGAACCACAACTGCAGGAAAGTTCCGTCGCGCAAAGTGATTTTGGAGGGGCCGCCAACGTCAATGATGCCAAGCTCGCGCCACGTCCTGCCGTTGTCCGTGGAAAGAAAACGCCGTCCTACATCAGTTGCTCCCGGGTTTGTCTCGTCCGGCGCCGTCTGGGACGAGGCGACCAGGTTTCCGTTGGCCATCCGGTGGAGATTTATGGACAACTACGCGTTTCCCAACGGTCACTTCCACCGGCGCAATCTCCCTCCCCTGCACTGCAGCTATCTTCAACAGGATGAGGGCGCCGACAGTCAATGCAGCCACAACGATGATGCGGTTCATGGGAAACACCCTCCAACATTAGTTGCCGTGGCGAGCGTTAGTCTTCCAGGAGCTGTTGATTCTTTCCTTCGGCAATATCAAATGGCCAACCACGGATTAGCTGGTGCGACATAAAAAGAGGCCGGGCGGGATAAACGCTCGACCCCTTAAACTTGCAGATGCAATCCTTCGGCACCCCTGTTTATTTAACCCTGAACTTGACCGGAGCCTCCTTCTTCGGGTCGCTCGGGTTCTTGAGGAGGGGCATTCCGGAAAGCTCCTTAAGTAAAATTTCGTACTCGCCCGAGGGGAGAGTCTCCCCGGGATTCAGCTCAATTCCGACATGACCGGACCGGTCCCCTTTTTCCAACTGGAGTTCACCTTCGAACTGGTCCTTATTACCGTCCGGCTTGGTCAACTTGATTTGCCAGCGAATCTTATGTGGCTTGCTGAGCCGGGGATATTGAAACCACAGGTATACAGCTTTTTCGCTGGCTTTGACTTCCTTGCCGGAATAGTCATTGCCTACCGGCTGACCCTTGTCGTCGATCTCAGTGACTACCATTGTTTTCGTGATTTTGAATTGCTTCCTGCCACATCCGGTGACGAAGGCCGCTGTTAGAAGCATCACTGCTGCGACGAGGAGACCAACCACATGCCTGGTTGCTGCCATTGCTGCGTCACCTCCTGCGAGTCGGGCCATCTATATGAAAACCATACCACAAAACGGCGGTTCATACAAGGTTTTCGGTGGCCTCGTCGGGTTGCGGCGGCGGCTGCATCAAAAACGCCGCTTGCGCTTGCGCTTCGTGCGTTTGGTCTTCGTCTTCTTGCGCGCCTTGGTAGACTCCCTGGCAGGCTGTTTCTGGGCCGGGGCGGCGGCTCCCGACTCTTGCCGGGCAGCTTCTTCGGGCACATCAACCACTGCATCGCCGCCCGGCCGCTCTGTAGCAAGCGCAGGCCGCGCGGCCCGTCCGGCGGGGGCACCGACACGCGCCAGCCGATGTTCCTCCCAGGCAACAACGATACACGATGCGATGAAGATGGACGAGTACGCGCCCGAGGTGATACCGGCAATCAACGCCAACGCGAAGTCGTGAAGAGTGGCTCCGCCGAGGAAAAACAGCGCCGCGAGCGGGAAAAGAGTGCTGGCAGTGGTATTGATTGAGCGGGCTAATGTCTGCACCAAACTGACGTTTGTAACCTGGGCGAGGGGCATCCGGCGATGGATTTTACGGTTTTCGCGTATCCGGTCGAAGATGACAATCGTATCGTTAATGGAATAGCCTACAACCGTCAGAACTACGGCAACGAACGCCGAGTTGATTTCCACCCGGGCAATGGCGGAAACGCCGAGCACTATCATAATATCATGCAGGAGAGCTATAATGGCGGCGACTGCGAAGCGGAACTCGTAACGGATTGAAACGTAAATGAGAATCAAGCCGCAGCCGATAATCAATGCCTTTAGCCCTGCAATGAGCAAGTCCCGGCCGATTACCGGCCCAACCTGCTCCATCCCGATCTGCTCAACCTTCCCTCCCTTATCGCCGTAATGCTCTTCCAAGGCCTGCATGACTGCATGAGACTCTTCCTTCGCCTTCTCCTCCGTCAGAGCCGAGGTCCTTACGAAGACTTGAGTCCGCCCGGAGAGCTGCACCATGGCCTTGGATATCCCCAGCTCCCTGACTAGCGAGCGGATTTTTACCGTGAGCGCGCTCTCCTCAGCCGACGAGGCAGCAATAGGCCTTTCGAACTTGAAGCGATATAAAGAACCGCCTGTGAAATCAATGCCATAGTTGAGGCCTCGGACTCCCCACACCACCAGACCGAGAACAATCACGAACAGCGACAGGCCAAACCAATGCCAACGCCTGCCGACGATATCCCATCTTTTTTCACGAAAATCGTACACCGTCATGCCCCCTCAGAAAAACCCGGACGCGCCGGGTCCGGTAAGCCATGGGTCAGTCAGCAGCGGGCTTGGCGCCGAAGAGCTTGCGGTTCTCGCCCAGGCGAGTGCTGACGGCTATCTCCATAAAGAGTCGCGTTACAACGATAGCGCTCACCATCGAGCAGCATACACCGATGAACAATGTGACCGCAAAGCCCTTGATCAGGCTGGCTCCGAGGAAGAACAGAACTGCCGCTGCAATCAACGTGGTGACGTTACCGTCCAAAATAGCCGTCCAGGCCCGGGTAAACGCCGCCTCGACCGCCGAACGCATGGTCTTCTCCGTCGCGAGCTCCTCCTTGAGGCGCTCAAAGATGATAATGTTGGCGTCAACAGCCATACCAATTGAAAGGATTATGCCGGCGATGCCAGGGAGGGTCAGCGTCGCCCTGAAAGCAATCAGAACAGCAAGCACCATCAAAGCATAAATCACCAAGGCCAGGTCGGCCAGCAAGCCCGGCACCCTGTAGTAGGCCGCCATGAAGACCAGTACCAGGACGAACCCGATAATACCCGCCCGAAGGCTCTGCTCCATGGATCCCTTGCCCAGCGTGGCGCTGATCGTACGGTTCTCAGCAACCTCCACACCGACCGGCAGGGCACCGGCGTTCAGCAGAAGCGCCAGGTCGTTTGCCCTGTCCGCAGTGAAGTTCCCCTCAATTACGCCCTTGCCAGGCAACGCCGACCGTATCTTGGGCGGAATCACCACTTTATTGTCGAGCAGAATCACCAGGTAGTCATTGACATGGGCGCGAGTCATCTTTGCAAAATCGGTCTTGACAGCACCCTTCATCTCGAAGCTGACAACCCAGTCCCCCTGGCTGCCAGGAATCACCTTGCACGTGGGCATCAAGTCACCGCCCGTGAACTTAGGCTCCACGCCTGCAAGAATCGCCTCTTCAGAGAGAACCTTCTCGGTCTGGGGGTTTTTCCAGACCCACTTGCCCTCAAATCCGGGGATGGTGTGCTCCTCCGGGCTCAGCGCTTCCCATGAGTTGTACTTCTTAGGCAGGAGCTTAAACTCGAGCTTCGCCGTGCTGCCCAGAATCTCGCGGGCCCTCTCGGGGTTCTTGACCCCGGGCAGCTCGACGATAATCCGGTCGCGGCCTTGGGTCTGGATCAGCGGTTCGTTCACGCCGAGATAGTTGACCCGTCGGTCGATGATACCCTTTACCGTCTCGGCTGTGCTCTGGTCAATGAAAGTGCTGTTTGAGCGGGCCTTGTAAACGTCCGGGTAGCGCTCCTTAAGAAAATCCTCTATGAGCTTGGCATGCTTGTCCGCAGTCGCCTTGTCCGGCGCGGTTGTCGTAATCGCGATAGCCTCCGATGAAACATCCAACCTCCTCCACTCCACTTTATGCTTCCGCAGCATTGTTTCCAGACTGGCTCGGAGGCTCAAAAGAGCCTTCTCCTCGGCCTTTTCCGTTGCCTTCTCGCTGGTTTTCTCTTCTGCGCCCTCGGGCTTCTTCGCTGCCTCGGCAGCCTCCACGAATGGCTTGTCGTCCTCGCGCTTGAAGACTAACTCCGTCTCGGGCAGGCAACGCAGTACCAAATGGGAGCCGCCCTTAAGGTCGAGTCCAAGGCTGACCCGCGGGCGGGGGCCGTAGATATGAAAGCCTGCCAGTGTGAAAAGCGGCTTCTCGGTTTTCGTGGCCGCTTCCATCTCCTGGGCTTCCTTGAACTTCTCACTCTTCTTCAGGGCCGTTGCAACTTTTTCTCTGTCTGCCGCTGCTTCCTTTTCGTCGAGTGCAAGAGTCGCAACTTTTATTTCGGTGGGCGAGACGACATGCGCATAATCCAGCTCCACGCCCGCATCTTCCAAGGTCTTGCGGAGCTCGGTCTCAACAGCGCTTTTTTCTGCATCCGCTTTATAGAGGGGTTGTGAGAACCGATACATAAAGGTGCTATCGGGCACTTCGCTTGTGACCTTCTCGGCACGGAAGAAAACAATTACAAAAGCCACAAGCACGCTGGCAATCAACAACAGTAACCGGTTTCGGTTTTGTGCAGTCATGCAGCTTCAGCTTCCTTTTGTCGTGTGTGGCATCAGAGCCGTAACAAGATTCACAGTATAATGCTTATTGAGTGATGATGTCAATAATCCCCGCTCCCGTCTTTCGGGGATTATGGCGAAGTGGCAGAGGTTTCCGAAGCAACAGCGGAGCGATATAAAGCACTCAGAGGCTTTCCGAGGGCCAGCACCACGGCTACCCAGGGCTGCGAATGCCATTGCGGCGAGGCCGACCGCCCTGCTCCGGCGCTGCGTGCTTCACTTTTGCATCGCCGTTGTCCTCGGGAACAGCAAAGGCAATCAAGCCGCGACGGCCCAAATCGCGCAAGTAAGTTGTCAGAGAGACCTCCGCCTCACGCTTTCCAAGCTTGTATCGTGCGCACAGGGCCTTCACCATTGCGCTTACGGAGTGCTCGCCGTCACAGAGCCGCCACACGAACGAGCCTACTTCATCCAAGGTAATAGTCCGAGTCGCAGGCAAATAGAACAACCATGAAATCAATCGCCAGGACAGCCTGGACGGCGATTTAACGGTCACGACGACTTCTTCGGACTCAAGCTCTCTCCATTGCAGCTCCGGATTGCGCACCGGGAAGGCCGACAAAGCCTGGCGTCGCGTAAGAGATGGTGACTCTGGAGGCCGCCCTCGCAGGCGATTCAGAATGGCATTCACAGGCCCTGGCAGTTTAATGTCGATTACGGCTCAACCCCTTGTGGACAGATCAGTGGACAGTGCCCAGTGACTCGAAAACGTACGTCACGCCGCACTCGCTGGGCACTGCCCCATTTCCCCTCGGCCCTATTTTGACGGGCCTTTGAGCATCCGTAGCACCCTCTGCCGGACAACAAATGCGATGGCCAGAGCCGCTGCAAGCGCCATGATAACTGGAACGCCTGATCGCCATGTGATCTTGCGAATATCAAAGTCCGTCAGTGCTCCAGCACCTGCCAGCAGGGCCAATACAAACGCCCCACCTACCCAGAACTGGCGTACACTACCACGGACCACCTCCGCACTTCGCCCCTCGGATAGAAGGCGAATCTGCAGGAGCCAACCGGCAAACCCCATGGCGACCAGACAGACAGCCAAACCGGTCACGAACTTGACGGCCGTCATTTGCTTGACTCCAGCCTTCGCCGTCCCACTGACTGCCTCCTATCGAGACGGTGGAGCAGGAGGCGGTGTCCCAGGGGCCGCTCCCGGCGCGCCTGGTACCGGCGGAGCACC
>JALGUK010000136.1 GCA_029820875.1 Candidatus Zipacnadia bacterium | reverse complement strand
GAACGGAGAGGGGCGGGGGGTGAGGCCCGACCAACGCCAGCCGTATGCTTCCCACGGCGCCCCTGCGAGAGTCAACGACGAGATTCTTCGCTGCGCTCAGAATGACACATTCGTGGACCGGATGGGCGCCAACAGTTCGTAGTAGCGCCGCAAGGCGCGTGTCGTTTCGCCGTTGGACGAGATGGCGACGGCCCTTGCGAGCCTACTACCAACTGCAACAACGACGGCCTCCTCATCCCCGACGCCTCTGGCGTGCTCCCCTCTCCGGAACGGAGAGGGGCCGGGGGTGAGGCACTCAGCCTCAGAACCCCCTCTTCTGCAGCACCTTGTACTGCATCGCGTGAATCTTTGTCGCCGGCCCGGACTCGCGCTGGTCCCACCCGGAGGTCGCCAGCGACCTCAGCTCCGGCGCGAAAAGAGCCGTGTCCGACTCGCGGTAGACGATGTCTATGTTTCCCTTGTAAAGCTGGACCTTGTACGTCCCATTGACCCACTTCTGCGATGCCTCGATGAAGGCGTCAAGCTCGCTCTTGAGAGGGTGGAACCACGCGCCGTGATAGACCATGTAGGCCCACTTCTGCTCGACGACCGGCTTGAACTGCACCTCTTCCTTGGTCAAGCAGAGCTGCTCGAGGTCCCGGTGCAGCGTCAGGATTATCTGCGCCGCCGGTGCCTCATAGGCCTCACGGGACTTCATGCCGATCATGCCGTCCTCGAACATATCAATCTTGCCGATCGCGTTCTCGCCGCCGAGCTTATTGAGGTAGTGGATGATGGGCCCGACACCCTCGTGGCCGTCGCAGCGGACCGGCAGACCTTCCTCGAACTCAATCTCGATGGTCGTCGGCTCGTCAGGGGCGTTCTCGGGGAACTTGTACCAGATGTAGTCGCTCTCGGGCAGGCGCATGGTGAGGTTGTCCACCTCGCCGCTTCCGATGGAGCGGCACCACATGGTCAGATCGTCCCCGATGCCCTCCTTGTAGGGGATGTTATACTGGGCCGAGAGCTCCTTCTCCTGCTGGCGCGTGAAGTTGAAGTCGCGGACCGGGCAGATGACCGTCAGGTCCGGGGCGAAGAGCGTGAAGACGTTGTTCATGCGGTACTGGTCGTTGCCCTTGCCTGTGCTGCCCTCACAAATGGCGTCACAGCCCTGCTGGACGGCATACTCGGCGACCTTCTTGGCGATTAGTTGACGGGTCATTGAGGTCGCGACCGGGTATCCCTCGTAGGAGGAATTCGCGCGGATGGCCTTTGTGAGCCAGTCGTTTACGAACTCCTCCTCGGCGTCAATCATCGTCCAGGGCACGCCCAGAAGCTCGGCCTTGGACTTGCATTCGTCGATCTCAAACTGCTCCAGACCCACGTTGACCGTTACAGCGAGGACTTCCTCTGCGCCGTACTTATCGAAAAGGAGCTTTATGCACAGGGTGGAGTCCAGGCCGCCGCTGAAGGCCACGGCGCACTTCTTCGTTTTCGCCAGCTCGATTTGCAGCATTATTGAAACCTCCGTATTCAACTGGAATACAAGTTACTCTTCGCGCTCGGTATCACAGTAGACGCAGCGGAGTCTCAGGGGCTCTTCACAGATGACCTCGAACTCCCACGGCAGATACTTTTCAGTCGTGGTCACGCATCTGGGGTTGCCGCACGGCGTCTTGGAAGTGATGCGTCGGTGCTCTTTGCGCCATGGCGGCGTCTCCTCCGCAACTTCTATGTCGCGCGCCCCCATAAGCGCCGCCAGAAGAGCCATTCGGACGGGAACCCCAAGGGCTGCCTGGCCGAAGTACGCCGCCCGGCGGTCCTCGTCTACCTCATAGGCAATCTCATCCACTCGCGGCAGCGGATGCAGGACTATCATCTTTTTCTTTGCCTTGGACAGGAGATCCTTGTCGAGCACGTAGCTTCCTTTTACAGCTTCGTACTCCTCCTCGGACTCGAAGCGCTCGCGCTGAACGCGGGTCATGTAGAGTACGTCGAGGTCCTTAATCACCTTCTCCGGAGCCTCTATCTCAAGGGGTCTGCAATCGTAATCCTCGGCCAGGTCACGCAGGACATTCTCCGGCATCGTCAGCGAGGAGGGGGAAATGCAAATGATGGTGGCGTTGAACAGAGCCATCGCCTTGGCGAGGGAATGCACCGTTCGACCGTGCTTGAGGTCGCCGCACAGCCCGATGGTGATTCCCTCGATTTTACCGAGCATCTTGCGCATTGCGTAAAGGTCGGTGAGCGTCTGCGTCGGGTGCTCGTGGCCCCCGTCGCCGGCATTGATGAATGGCATGGTCGAGTAGTCAGCCAGCACCCGCGCTGAGCCCTCGAGCGCGTGGCGGGCGATAATCAGGTCTACGTAGGAGGATATAATCCGAGTCGTGTCGGCGAGGGTCTCTCCCTTGGCCATAGATGAACTGCGGGCCTCCGTCACAGTGATAACTTCGGCACCGATTCGGTGCGCGGCGGTCTCAAATGAAAGTCGCGTCCGCGTGCTCGGTTCGAAGAACAGAGCCGCCACAATCTTGCCGACGGCCAGATCGCGAAAGTCCACCATATTGGTGCGCATCTCATCCGCCAGATCGAAGAGCGCAATCAGCTCCGATTTAGTGAGATCTGTAATGCTTACTATGTCACGGCCTTGCAGGCCCACTTGTATCCCCGCCTTGACAGATAGCGTTTAGTTAGTGCTCGGTCAAGAGCACGTCGTTTATCTCGTCCCGCATATGCCGGGCCGCAGCCCGGGCGGCCTCGTCGAAAGGTTTGCCCCGGTAGCGCTCGCTCTGGTACGCATACAAAATCCCCCGGGATGAGTTCACAATCGCGCCAAGCCCCTTGTCGTCGAAACACGCCTTCACATCATCAGCCGTCGCTCCCTGGGCGCCGTAGCCGGGCACGAGAAAAGGGGTGTGCGGCATAATATGGCGCAGCCGCTGCGCCTGCTCGGGAAACGTCGCGCCCACGACCGCACCCACGGAGCTGTACCCACTTTGGCCTCTCAGCGGCTCCCCCCAATTTGCGACCAGGCGGCCTACGTGCTCGTAGAGCTTCATAGTTTCATCCTCGGTCTTCACCTCGAGGTCCTGAATCTCCTGCGATGATGGGTTCGAAGTTTTCACGAGCACGAATATCCCCTTGTCGTTCCTGGCGGCCTCGTCCACGAACGGCTGGACGCCGTCGGAGCCGAGGTAAGGGTTTACAGTAAGTGCGTCAACGCCCAATCGCCCGCCCAGGTAGGCCGCTGCGTAGGCTTGGGCCGTGGATGCTATGTCGTTGCGCTTCGCATCCACGATTACCAAGGCGCCGGTTGCCCGCGCCGCCGCGCTTACCGCAATCAGCGTCTCCTCCGCCCTCGCGAGGCCTAACTGCTCGAAGAATGCAATTTGGAGCTTGAACGCGACCGCCACATCCTTAGTCGCCTCGACGATGGCTCGTGCGAACTCCACCGGATCGGTTGCAGCCGCCGGCAGCCGGTCGGGGTAAATGTCTATCCCAACGCACACGCGGCTGTTCTTCTCCTCAATTGCCGCCATCAAGCGGTCGGCGAAGTTCGACAGGAGCGACTCTCCTTTCCGCAAGGCCCCAAAACGGCGGCTCCCTATGCGGTGTCATTCTGAGCGACCAAATGGAGCGAAGAATCTCGACTTTACCCTGTCGTGATACCGCGCACGACGGGCCTGTCAGCCTCGGCTCCTTCGGCGCTCCGTGTGTCAAAATGTGGAAGGCCGTCGTTGCAGCACTACGAACTCGCTGCCTCCTCGGCATCATGGATTAACTTTCGGATGGAAGCGTGATAGTCCTGCAACGCCCTCACTTGCAGCGCCTGACGTTGAAGAGCTTCCAGTCCGCTGACCGCAGCCTGTGCGCCGGCCATGGTGGTGATACACGGGACATTGTGCAGCACCGCCTCCCGGCGAATTCGGACCTGGTCTTCGGTCGGCAGCCTGCCTGCCGGTGTGTTGATTACCATTTGAATCTTCCCGGCGCGGAGCAGGTCAAGCGCGTTCTGTCCGCGTTCCTCGTGCACTCTATAGACGGTGTCCACGTTCATCCCATAGCGACGCAAAACCTGCGCAGTGCCCTGCGTTGCGACGATGTGGTAGCCCATTTCGTCGAGGCTCTTCGCCAGCCAGATAACGTTGCGTTTGTCCTTGTTCTTTACGCTGATAAAGACGGTCCCGCGCGAAGGGAGGACCATCCCCGCCGCGATGTAAGCCTTTGCGAGCGCGATGCCGAAGTCCGTGTCAATGCCCATGACCTCTCCTGTCGAACGCATCTCCGGCCCCAGGAGGGTATCCGCGCCCGGGAACTTTGCGAACGGAAACACAGGGCACTTGACGGCGAAGTGCTCCATCCCGACTTCCCGTGTGAAGCCTGTCTCATCCAACGTCGCGCCCGCCATAACGCGTGCAGCAATCTTGGCAAGCGGCACCCCTATCGCCTTGCTCACGTAGGGAACTGTCCGCGATGCCCGGGGGTTTACCTCGAGCACATACAGGACGTCGTTGCGAATGGCGAACTGGATGTTGAGCAGTCCGCGGACGCCAAGTTCCCGTGCGAGAGCGTAAGTGCACTGTTTTACCCGCTCTATTTCCTCATCGGTCAGGCTGTAGGCGGGCAAGACACATGCGCTGTCGCCGGAGTGCACCCCTGCCTCCTCGATGTGCTCCATAACCCCTCCGATTACCACCCGTTGCCCGTCCGCTACCGCGTCCACGTCTATTTCGATAGCATCCTCAAGGAACTTATCTATCAGAATCGGTTGTTCAGGCGATGCCTCGGCGGCTGAGGTGATATAGTGTTCCAGCGCCTCTTCCTCATATACGATCTCCATCGCCCTGCCGCCCAGCACATACGAGGGCCGGACCACCACCGGATACCCTATCTCGCCGGCGATGCGCTTGGCCTCCTCGAACGAGGTGGCGATGCCGTTGGCGGGCTGGACCAGGCCGAGCTTCTTTATCAGCTCACGGAAACGCTCCCTATCTTCGGCACGGGCTATGCTGTCGGGTGAGGTACCGAGGATGCGGACTCCAGCCTTTTGGAGCGGGACGGCGAGGTTCAGCGGGGTCTGCCCGCCGAACTGGACTATCAGCCCGTCCGGCTTCTCCTTTTCGACGATGTTGAGCACGTCCTCCTTGGTCAGCGGCTCGAAGTAAAGCTTGTCGGACGTATCATAGTCGGTGCTGACCGTCTCCGGGTTGCTGTTGACCATGATGGTCTCTATGCCGTCCTCCCGGAGCGCGAACGCGGCAT
Source organism: Candidatus Zipacnadia bacterium (assembly GCA_029820875.1). Next base: position 64 of record JALGUK010000136.1, on the reverse strand, counting down.
GGACGCAGCAGTAGTCGAACTCAATCCCCTGCCCGATACGGTTCGGACCGCTGCCGAGTATCAT
>JALGUK010000135.1 GCA_029820875.1 Candidatus Zipacnadia bacterium | reverse complement strand
GCGGATCTGAGCTTCCGCCTCAATGACCTCCGGTTCGTTCACCCGAATCTCGGTAATGGCGGCCATCAAATCATCGGGGAAGAACTCAACAGCGCTGAAGCGGTAGTCGCCGAGAGCGTAGGCATCCTCGATCGCCGCTCGATCTTGCTTGCTCGTCATTTGTCACTTGCCTCCAAGGCGACCTGCAGGGCCGCAGAAGTCTATCCGACAGCCGACAAATGCATACGGCGCTCCCATTCTATCACAGGATCAAGTTCGTCAGTTTGTAGTCTGTTCGAGAGTGTAAGGCAATAGCGCCATCTCCCGAGCACGCTTGATGGCCTTGGATAGCTTTCGCTGGTGGGTTCTGCAAGTGCCCATTGCCCGGGCCTTGCGAATCTTGCCGCGCTCGTCAATGAACCGCTTGAGAAGTCCCACGTTCTTGTAATCAATGACCTTCCCACGCGCATCAACGCAGAACACACATACCTTTTTACGGTGCTTCCGCGTTCCCCGACCTTGATTCCGTGCCAACTATCGGCCTCCTTAGTTCTGTATAAGTTCATCAGGCGCTCAATTGCGCATTGACACCTTCAGTTTGCAGCAGAAAGTATAACAGGGACACATCTGCATGTCAACCATCCACTGTCATACCCGGCCCTCCACAAGGGCGGCCGTGTCGCGAGCGATCATTAACTCCTCGTCGGTAGGGATGACAAGCGTCCGGACCGAGGCGCCTTCAGCACTAATGTCCACGTATCGCTCCTCGCCGAGGCGGGAGCTGTTCTTGGCGGCGTCAACGCGCAGGCCCAGGAATTCCAGCCCCTCGCAGCACCGGTGGCGCACCTCGGCCGAGTTCTCGCCGATACCTCCTGTGAATACAACTGCATCGAGGCCGCTCATAGCCGCAGCGTAAGCACCGATGTACTTCTTTACACGGTAGCAGAAGAGGCGCACTGCGACCTCCGCCTGCTCATTCCCGCCCGCAGCCGCTGCCAGTAAGTCGCGCATATCGTTACTGACACCGGAAACTCCCAGCAATCCGCTCTGCTTGTTCAATAGCTGGTAGACGTCATCGGCCGTCCCGTCCGTGTGGTCCACCAAAAACGTGACGATGGCCGGGTCCAGGTCGCCGCAGCGGGTGCCCATCAGCAAGCCTTCAAGGGGTGTAAAGCCCATGGTGGTATCAACAGACCTGCCGCCCACCACTCCCGCCATGCTGCACCCATTGCCGAGGTGACAAGTTACAATCCGGCTCTTTTCGGGGTTCTTTCCGATGGCCTCAAGGTATTCGAGTGCCACACCGGTTACGTACCGGTGCGAAGTGCCGTGAAACCCATAACGTCGGATGCGGAATTTCGTGTAGTACTCGTAGGGAAGGCCGTATATGTATGCGTGAGGGGGCATCTGTGCATGAAAAGCCGTGTCGAAGACAGCGACCTGCGGAACATCGGGCAGCAGCTCCCGACACGCCATAATACCTGTGAGGTTGGGAGGATTATGAAGCGGGGCCAACTCACAGTTGCGCTCGATGACATCCAGCACCTCATCATCAATGATGGTCGAACGGCTGAAGTCCTCGCCGCCATGCACAACGCGATGCCCGACGGCGCCGACCTCCTGTATTGTGCTCAACACACCGTAATCCGGCGAGGTCAATGCCTCCATGACATACCGGATTGCCTGTCTGTGGTCGGGCATGTCTTTCTCCCACGTCAGCGTTCCCTCTTCAGGGCGGGAATAATGCAACGTTCCGAGGTCTTTCCCGCGCACTCCGACCCGTTCGGCAATCCCACTAGCGATTGAAACCTCCGGTTTGGATTCGAACAATTCATATTTTACGGACGAACTGCCGCAGTTCAGAACTAGTACCTTCACTGATACATCTCCCTTTACGGCACGACGGCCCCGCTGTGCCCTCACGCCGTTGTCGGCGTAAGCGTCGCCTGGACCGCAGTGATTGCAATAACGTTGAGGACGTCGCGGGCCTGGCACCCCCGCGAGAGGTCATTAACCGGTTTGGCAAGGCCTTGCGCGATCGGGCCGTATGCACCGGCCTTCGCAAGGCGCTCTGCAAGCTTATAAGCGATATTCCCGCAGTTGAGGTCGGGGAAGATCAACACGTTCGCATTCCCCTGCAGCGGGCTTTCAGGGGCCTTGCGCTCTGCAACCCACGGGACGAGAGCCGTGTCAACCTGCAGCTCTCCATCCACAATCAGATTCGGCGCCCGTTCCCGCGCGAGCTTTGTCGCCTTTACCACTTTCTCGGTCAGTTCGGACTTTGCACTGCCCTTTGTGGAGTAGGACAGCATCGCCACACGCGGCTCGAACTCCATCAGGCAACTCACCGTCTCTGCGGAAGTGATGGCGATTTGCGCCAGCTCCTCAGCACTGGGATTATCCACGAGACCGGTGTCGGCAAAAAAGAACGTGCCCTTCTCCCCGAAGTCACAATTGGGGACTACGATAAATGTCCCAGCCGAAACCAGGCCGACATCCTTGCGGGCTTTGATTACCTGCAGCGCCGGTCTGAATGTCGCGGCCGTGGTGTGAACGGCGCCGCAGACCATGCCGTCGGCGTCGCCGCTGTACACCATGAGAGTTCCGAAGTATACCGGATCAGCCATCAGTATCTGAGCCTGCTGTTCGGTCATGCCCTTGTGCTGGCGAAGCTTGTGGAGGGTCTGAGCATAATCATCAGCCCGGGACGACCTTACAGGGTCAATAACTGCCACATCTCGAAGGTCCACGTTGTTTCCCCGGGCGCAAGCGGCTACCTTATCCTTGTCGCCGACCAATACCACGTGGGCGACGCCAGTCTCCACGGCAAGTTGAGCAGCCGCCAGGATACGCGGGTCCTCGCCTTCGGGCAATACAATCGTCTTTTGTGCTTTACGAGCCTTTTGTTGAATTCGGGTGACAAGATCCATAGTTATACGCGCTTGGGTGCCGCTTGGCGGGCACAGAAACGACCTGCCCGCGCGGACTGACTCCGCAAACGCAGCTTACTCACCTCCGCCCGGCATGGGCGTTCCCTGGTCATTTTCAGATTGCTGTGTGGATGGTACGGCTTCCTTCTGTTCCGCGGGTGGGCGGGTCGCCGCCTGCTGGTCGTAAGCCCGCCGCGTCTTTTGAATCGTGGTCAGGATGCGACTCGTGTACTCCTCCAGCCGGCGGTACGCCTCCCGCGCGTAGCTGTCCGCTTCGCTTCGAATTCCCTCGGCCTGCACCTCGGCTTGTTGTATAATTTCGTCCGCACGACGTCGTGCCTGCTGGGTAATCTCGTCGTTTGACACAAGCACCGCCGCCTGCTCCTTGGCCGCGTTGATGATTCGGGCCTTTTCCTCGTGTGCTTCCTGAAGGATACGCTCACGGCGATCGAGGACATCTTCTGCCGTCTTGACGTCCGCAGGCAGCACAGTGTCAATCTCACTCAGAAGCTCGTAGAGAGTATTGGCATGTACGACCGCCCGACCGAACAGCCCCCACGGGAACCGCTCTCCCCGCTCGATCAGGTCGCGGAGTTCCTCGAGCAGGGCCTCGATATTCATCCGCGGCTCCTGTCCGCCGATCACCGCCTCTTCTTCGTCGGGTTCTTGGGCTGGCGTGGATTCCGGCAACCAATCATCGTTCACGTCTCATCCCTCCCGGGGCCGAGCTTTCGGATGAGAGCATCGCGCACGTGCGGCGGCACCAACTGGTCAATGCATCCGCCGAGTCGACACACCTCCTTCACCATACTGGATGAGAAGAACGCATATTTGGCATCTGTCATGATAAACAATGTCTCGATGTCAGGCGCGAGCTTGCGATTCGTCAGCGCCATCTGGAACTCATACTCAAAGTCCGAGACGGCCCGCAGGCCCTTCACGATGGCTTTCGCACCACACTTGCGTGCCTGGTTCACCACCAGGCCGGAAAATGGCTCGACCTGAACCGACTCCATACCCGCACACGCCTCTTGCAGCAGCTCGACGCGCTCTTCGATAGTGAACAACGGGGTCTTGGGCGAGTCCTGGGCCGCCAGGACGAACACCTTATCGAACACCGTCGCGGCTCGCTCGATAACGTTCAGATGGCCGTAGGTAACGGGGTCGAAAACCCCCGGGCAGACAGCGATTTTCATGTCGCGACGCATCCTTTCGCCTTGAACTTGGCGAGATTCCAATAAAACGACAGGGATGTGTCACCGAACTTCTTTACCTGGTCCGCCGGCCAGCGGGAGGACAGCTCCGCGGACCGGTGATGCTGGACCACCACGATCGTACTATCGTGCACCGCGGCCCCTTGCTCCAGCAACATCGCAACCGCCTCGTGAAGATACGGATACGCATAGGGCGGATCAAGGAAGACGATATCGAACGGCTCGGTCACACGGCGTTGTATCCCACTCAGGAAGCGGAGCGCGTCCTCCCGAATCACGCGGGCTTCGTCCTCGAGCTTTGCCAGGACCAGGTTGTGCCGGATGGTCTTGATGCAGCTCGCATTTCTTTCAACGAATGTGCAGCTTCCCGCACCGCGGCTTAGAGCCTCGATTCCTACGCTGCCGGTGCCCGCGAAAAGGTCCAGGAATTTGCTTCCGGCCACCTCCGCTTGAAGGACGTTGAAAAGCGTCTCCCGCATCGCGTCAGATGACGGACGAGTGCGGGGGCTTGGTGCCCCCTTAAGCTTCGTTCCCTTCGCACTGCCGGCCTGCACCCGCATGTTTTCCTTCTCTCAACCATCCCGCACAGGGCGACACTTCGCCATTGGCAGCCTCACCCCCAGCCCCTCTCCGTTCCGGAGAGGGGAGTCCCGCACCCCTCTCCCGCAGGGAGAGGGGACGGGGGTGAGGCAATCAGCTCACCTTCAACAGTCACTTCCGCTGCTCGCGGAGTTGAACGGCGGGTCGAGATAGACCAGGTTCACCGACTCGTCAGCGGTTTCCTCGCGCAGAATATTCAAACCAATTGCGCCTGTGGTAAAGGGTGTTCATCGGCACATGCCTTCCTATGCGGTTGGCCTATTGCCTGCCGAATGGCAACTTCGAGATTCTTCGGCTTCGCCTCAGAATGACAGCGTTGGCGGTTTCAGAACAAGAGTGTCCTGCAGTAATGTCCGTACCGCGGCGGCCTCACTTCTAGCCCCTCTCCGTTCCGGAGAGGGGAGCCCGGCACCCCTCTCCCGCAGGGAGAGGGGACGGGGGTGAGGCAATCAGCTCACCTTCAACAGTCACTTCCGCTGCTCGCGGAGTTGAACGGCGGGTCAAGATAGACCAGGTCCACCGACTCGTCAGCGATTTCCTCGCGCAGGATATCCAGGTTATCGCCGTAGTAAAGCGTGTTCATCGGCACATGCCTTCCTATGCGGTTGGCCTATTGCCTGCCGAACGGCAACTTCGAGATTCTTCGGCTTCGCCTCAGAATGACAGCGTTGGCGGTTTCGGAACAAGAGTGTCCTGCAGTAATGTCCGTACCGCGGCGGCTTCACTTCTAGCCCCTCTCCGTTCCGGAGAGGGGAGTCCCGCACCCCTCTCCCGCAGGGAGAGGGGACGGGGGTGAGGCAATCAGCTCACCTTCAGCAGCCGCCTCTGCTGCTCG
>JALGUK010000134.1 GCA_029820875.1 Candidatus Zipacnadia bacterium | reverse complement strand
ACTCAATCCCCGGCTGGTGCGCGGTCTTGATTACTATACCAAGACCGCCTTCGAGGTGGTGCATACCGGTCTCGGGGCGCAGGATTCCATTTGCGGAGGTGGGCGCTATGACGGCCTGGTCGAGCAGTGCGGCGGGAAGCCCACGCCGGCCGTCGGCGGGGCTGCCGGCATCGAGCGGCTGCTTATTGCGCGGCAACATCTTGGGTTGCACGTGCCGGAGGTTGACGGGAAGAAAGTATTTGTCGCAACGGTTGGTGAGCAAGCGCGTCCGACGGGCTTGCAGCTCCTGGGGCGGCTCCGTGCTGCCGGAATCCGGGCGGATACGGACTTCGCGGGCCGAAGTCTCAAGGCTCAGCTCCGCCGTGCGGACAAGGAAGGGTTTTCGCATGTGGTTATCGTCGGGGAGGACGAGCTTTCCCGCGGCGCTGTGACCCTGAGGAGGTTGTCTGACGGGAAGCAGAAGGAAGTTGGGTTGGAGCAAACTGTTGAGATACTTCAGGCCGGTTGATGAACGTTTGCTGTCAAATGCAGCCATAGATTTACGCCACGCATGGTATTTGACAGCAGGGGAGCGCTAAACGATGTCGGGAACCCCCGAAAAGCTGAAGAGAACACATCATTGCGGAGAGTTGCGGCCTAAACACATCAGCGAACACGTAACAGTCATGGGATGGGCCCACAGAGCACGCGATCACGGCGGCGTCATCTTCATTGACGTGCGCGACCGCTCCGGCATCGTGCAGGTGGTCGTCGGGCCGGAGCTTGCCGAGGCATTTGCGCTGGCTGAGAAAGTGCGGCCGGAGTATGTGATTGCCGCCTCGGGCGTAGTGCGCAAGAGGCCGCCTGATACCGAGAACCCGAAGCTGCCCACCGGCGAGGTGGAGATATACACCGACCGGCTGGAAATCCTCAATGTCGCCAAGACGCCGCCGTTCGCCGTGGACGAGGAGCATGAGAACGCCGCCCAGGTGGACGAAAACGTCCGGCTCAAATACCGCTACATTGACCTGCGCAGGCCGCGTATGCAGCGGAACCTGCGGATTCGCCACAGAGCCGCCCAGGCAGTGCGGGAGTTCCTGGACAGCGAGGGATTTTGGGAGATTGAAACGCCTATCCTTTTCAAGCAAACGCCGGAGGGCGCGCGGGACTACCTGGTCCCCAGCCGCGTCAACCCCGGCCGTTTCTATGCGCTTCCGCAGTCGCCGCAACTGATGAAGCAAATCCTCATGGTGTCCGGCGTCGAGCGTTACTACCAGCTTGCGAGATGTCTGCGCGATGAGGACCTCCGCGCGGACCGTCAGCCGGAGCATACGCAAATTGACATTGAGATGTCGTTTGTGGACCGCGATGACGTTCTCGACCTGTGCGAGCGGCTGTTCCAATTCATCTTCAAGAAGGCCGCGGACATTGACCTGCCCAGCCCCTTCCCTCGGATGACATATGCCGAGGCGCTCTCGCGGTACGGCACTGATAAGCCGGACCTGCGGTTCGACATGGAGCTTGTGGACATATCCGACATCGCCGCGGCGTCTGAACTTCGGGTGTTTACGGAAGTGGTCCAGGCCGGCGGAATCGTCAAGGGGCTTAACGCGAAGGGCGGCGGGAAGTTCTCGCGGAAGGAACTTGACGACCTCGTGGCGTTCGCGCAGCGGCACAGGGCCAAAGGGCTTGCCTGGATTGTAGTCCGGGAGAAGGATGTCCAGTCACCGATTGCCAAGTTCTTCAGCGAGGAGCAGATTGAGCAACTGAAGAATACTTTCGGTGCCGAACCGGGGGATTTGCTGTGCTTTGTCGCGGATACGCCGAACGTGGCCAACGAAGCGCTGGACGCAGTGAGACGCCATCTTGGAGAGCGGCTGGGGCTGATTGACCCGAAGGCCTTCGCTCCGGTGTGGGTTCTGGACTTCCCGCTCTTCGGCCTCAACGATGAAGGGGAAGTCGTCGCCGAACACCATCCGTTTTGCATGCCCGTTGATGAAGACCTGTCGCTGCTTGATACCGATCCTCTGAAGGTGCGTGCTAAGGCTTACGATATCGTCCTAAACGGCGTGGAACTCGGCAGCGGCAGCATTCGGATTCATCTTCGAGACATCCAGCAGAAGGTCTTCCAGGTCCTCGGAATCGGACCTGAGCAGGCCCAGGAGCGTTTTGGTTTCCTGCTGGACGCCTTTGAATACGGCACCCCTCCCCACGGCGGTATCGCGCCCGGGTTCGATAGGATTGTTATGATGATGTGCGGCGAGCCGAACATCCGCGAGGTAATCGCATTCCCGAAGACGCAGAGCGCGACATGCCTGCTAAGCGGCGCCCCGTCGGAAGTAGACCCGGAAATCCTCAAAGAGTTGCATATCAAGTTGGACCTGCCGCCGGGGATGCGGCGCGATGAAAAGTGACGGCGGATAGCCGGCGCGGCTCTACAATCGTGCTGTGTGATTACGACGGCACCGTCACCCTTGAGGACACCGGCATCGCAGCGATGCAGGAGCTTGCACCGGCCGAGGGGATGCAGATCGAGCGTGCGTGGCAGCGCGGCGAGATAAGCTCAAAGGAATGTCTCCGCCGCGAGTTCGGGCTTTTGAATCTCACGGAAGATGAGTTCAAGGAGTGGGTTCTCACCAAGCCGGTGGACCCGGGCTTCAAGTCGTTCGTGCTTCGGTGCCGCAGCGAGAGCGTGCAAGTTGCAATCGTCAGTGACGGCCTGGACATCTACATCAAATGGAGACTTGACAAACTCGGCCTGGGCGATATATCTTTTGCAGCGAATCGCGGCTGGTTTGAGGGGCGGCGGCTTCATGTCGAGTTCCCGTGGGCCTGCGCCGACTGCGACACCTGCGCCAACTGCAAGCGCAATCATCTTTTGCGATACAGGGAGCGGTTCGACCGGATTGTCTACATCGGCGACGGCCGGTCGGACTACTGTCCGGCGGTCCATGCGGACCTCCTGATTGCGAAGGGGTCCCTTGCGCGGTACTGCACGGAGCAGGGACTTGAATTCGCCGAGTTTGCCAGTTTTGAAGATGTGGTCACCATTCTCGAGCGGGAAGGGATCTTCAGCCGCAACGGCGGCGTGAGGGTCTAAGTAAGTGGACTTAACCACTGTCAGCACTTCCAAATCATCACGTTGAGGGAAGGAGAATTCGGCGTGGCAAAGATTCCTGTTGTAGACGCTGATGCTTGCACCGGCTGCGAGCTGTGCGTAGACACGGCTCCCAACACGTTCAGGATGAACGATGACGGCGTCTCCGAAGTGATTAACCCGCCGGGCGACGACGAGGAGACCATCCAGGAGGCAATTGACGATTGTCCAGCCGAGGCGATCTCCTGGTCGGAGGAGTAACACAGGAGGCACACTAACGAAACGCGCGAGAATCCTCTACGGAATTCTCGCGCGTTCTCGTTTTAGGGATGGCCCGGGTTGCTAAGTTCAGTCCGCCTCCGTCAAGACTTTTGCATTTGTCCATGCCGTCTTGCCGCGCTCGTCCACACATTCGACCCGCACATAGCCGCACTCGGCCCCTACCTCGAAGCTCGCATCCGTGAAGGGCTTCCCGTCGGTTGCGAAGACGCAATGGCCCCGCGAGGTGGCGCAAATGAAGTTGATTCGCATAACCGGCGAGCAGGAGACATGGATGGTCCCCCCGTGCAGTTCGACATGGTGGATATCTGGGCCTGTTGAGGAATAGAAATGGCCGGTACGTATCGCAGCCATAACGGCCTCCTGCGTCAACTCCTCGGCGCGGACCATAATCCAACCCTGGGCGAAATCGCGCGGGTGACGGTGCAGGTCGTCAACCGCGAGTCCAAGCGGCGCCAGGCCGCGCGCCAGCAGGTCATCCCACTGGGTTGTGGAATAGCCCTTCCCGATCGTCATATCGCAGGTCGTATTGTAGACCTCGATGCCCAGCAGGCCCTCGTGCCCGAGCAAGTCCTTGAACGTCAGTCCCGACCAACTGGGATGTGCAATGAATGCCTCGCCACCCAATGCAGTTGTGGCGGCGATGACATCCTGAACGGTTGCCCCCGGCGGCGTCTGCGGCACCCGTGTGACGTTCAGACAGACAATATGGTATGACTGCCCCAACTCCGCGGTGCTGCGTGCGAGTTCAACGCCGGGCATCACGAGCAAGCCCGGCTGGGTGAGGTCGCCGACGTCGGTTACCTTCTCGTGATCGGTTATGACTACAAAATCATAGCCGGCGTCGCGATAGGCGTCGGTTACCTCCTTCGGCGACAACCGGCCGTCGGACTCGGTGGTGTGGGTATGCAGGTTCCCCTTGAACCATTGACCCTCCGAAGCGAATGCTGCCTCTATCAAAGCACTGTCTCCTTCCAAAATGTCTGAACGCAGTCCGTCTTTATCACACCGCTCCGCGCGCTGCGTGGGATGCGCATGAAGCGGTTCCTGAGCAGATAGAAAAAGCGCTCCTCCGTTCGAAATCCCATGGACTCGGCGAGCTCACGCAGAAGGTCGTAGGTAGGGATGAAGCGCTTGCGCATCATGTTCCCGCCCACTACAATGACATACCGCCCGCCGCTGTTGAGCACGCGTCGGACTTCCTGCAGGTTGGCTGTCATGTCACGCAGGTACTTATAGAGAACGTATGCGCGTTTTGGATCTGCAGCATGCAGGTCCGTTAGAATATCATCTGCAATAGGAAGACCGATTAAATGAAGGCGGCGGTATCGGGACCGAGGTACGCGCTCGCCCCCAATCTGCGCCGTGTCCAGCGCCCGTTTTTCCGCCGGCGAGCCGAGCATCCCCAGCCAGAACATCTCGAGTTTATGCACCCGCACATAGTCCATTGCGTTGACGTAGGGAGGGGACGTCACCGCCAGGTCCACACTTTCATCGGGAAGAGCAATCTCCCGTGCATCCGTACCTATAACCCGTGCAGATACACCCAGGTCACAGGCGAGGGTGAACTCCTCGACTGCCTCCGCCCACCGAGCGACAATATCGCGGAAAAGCTGCTCAACGTGGGCGTCATCAGCGGCCGGCGCGTGAGTGGCGAACGCAGTGCGCTCGGGAAAGATTTGCTGGTCGTCGGCAAACGACAACCGGCGCACCATCGCCGCAATGCACAACATCAGGAAATCGCGCAGGCCAGGCTCCATCTCCTGCTTTGCCGCTGCCGCCAGCCGTCTCAAGCACGCCGACGCCTCGGGGCTGAACCAGTGGCTTTCGTTGGCCACAAACGGTGCCGGAGTGTCCGAAATTCCATGCCAACGAGAGGCGTTGTCTTGACGCGTGTCAGAAGCCGAGCCAGGGGGCTGAAATCTATACCGAGCGAGTGGCGGCCCAGCAGTTTGGCCTCGACAAGCGTTGTCCCGGAGCCGCAAAAGGGGTCGAGAATGGTCTGCCCCGGTTGTGTGAACTTGCGTATCGCCCATCGCGGCACATGAGGAATGAACTTTGCGGGGTAGGAGTAGATCCCGTGCGTGGCCGCGGTTATGCCGACGCTTGCGATGCTGAGAAGCGCGCCCGGGGGCACCGATTCCGGAATCTCACGCACGAGCACAGCGGGACGAGGCTCGTGGCGGAGGCGGCGCTCGTGCGAGATTTCTGTTGAGGACGGCCGGGCGGTCGGCAAAGTGCTTGCACCTCGAAGGCGTGAACGTGGCGGGAGGCCGAACGCAGTATAGATGTCGGAGCCGGCTTTGTCAATCGAGGATAGGCTGCGCTTCCTGCACCGTCCGCATTGGCAAAGGCTACTCAAAGGAGGAATTGACGGGGACAGCCACGAAAAAAACATTTGTCGATTTGCAACCGCATGAAGGGGGCATGAGGTTCGGCAAGGAGGGAAGATACACTCGTGCATCGCCGTTGGAACGTTGTCATTGTAGTAATACTCGCTGTGGCGGTTGTGGTTGTGTTGAACTACTTCGGGGTGCTGCGCGACCAAATGCGGGAGTCTGAGGACAACCACCAACACAAGCAAAAGGAGCAGCTCGACCAGAAGTCTTCACCGGCGGCAAAATCCTCGAAGGACGCCAAGCAGTTCGGGGCCAAGGAGCTGAAGGCAGTGGGTGCGGGCGCGAATCCGGATAAGTACGCTGACATTGCCGGTTCAGTTGTGACGATTCGCACCGAGAAAGGCGATATAGTCGTCGAGCTTTTCGACAAGGACGCGCCGATTACAGTGGACAACTTCCTTAGGCTGACGGCTGCAGGCTTTTACAACGGCCTCATCTTCCACCGTGTAGTACCGGGATTCATCATCCAGACAGGCTGCCCGAAGGGAGACGGTACCGGCGGCCCAGGTTGGACGATCCCGGACGAAATCCACGAGCACAACAGCTTCGAGCGCGGGGTCCTCGGAATGGCCAACCGGGGGCCGGATACCGGGGGAAGCCAGTTCTTCATCACGATGGAGCCTGCGCACCATCTTGACAAGATGCATACCGCCTTCGGGAAAGTCATCGAAGGTATGGATGTGGTGGACTCTATTCGCAAGAACGACAAGGTCAAAAGGATAACAATTGAGAAGCACTGGAGCGGGCCGGCAACTGAGAAGAAAGTGGAAGACTCCGGGTAGGTCCGTCGGATGAGTGCTGGAGTATTCTACACCACACGTGTGCAGGTCCGTCACGGTGACCGTACCTTTGGCACGTGGGGCGTTTGGGTTGACAAGCCGGGCTGATGCGGCTACTATGATTCTCAATCAGGCCCTTATTCAGGATAGGAGTAACCGCGGTGGACTGCCGACCGATTTCCGATAGGCTCGCGCTTCTGCAGGCGGTATTTACTCTCCTTTACATCTGCGCCGTAGGCATTACGAGCGCGCAGGCGGCGCAGGCGCCGGATCCGGGCCTTGCGGCCATGCACCGCATCGAGCGAATTCAACGCGCCCGGAACCAGGTGGCCACGGCGTGGCAATATGAGCGTTCAGGCCGGTACTTCGAGGCCATTGAGCAATACGGCCTGGCGCTGCAGACGGCCCCCGATTACCCCTACAAGGCCCAAATCTACGAGCGCATGGCGCGGTGCAGCGCGTTCCTTAAGCCGCCGGATTACTGGCGAGCCCGCGGCTACTACTTGCGTGCAGCGCAGGAATACGCTCAACAGGGCGATACCGAAGGAGCCGCGCGCGCCCGGGAATATGCACAACTGCAGGAGGGGTTGGCCCAAGTCGCCGCCGAGAAGCGTCGCCTTCAGCAGAAGCAGCAGGCAGTGGGCGCGGTTGCCCAGGAAACTCCTCAGGAACAGGCCAGACAGCACTATCGGAATGCCTTGACCGCCTGGCAAACGGCGGATTTTAAGACTGCGTTGCTCGAAGCCGAAACAGCCAAGCGGTTGGACCCCAAGCTCGCGGAGACCAGGTACCTGCTCGGCCTACTTTACGAGGCTAACGGCCACTGGGAGCAGGCGCGCCGGGAACTATACGCCTTTGTGACATTGGCCCCGCGTCATTCGCTTGCGCCCCAGGCTGTGGCGTTGATGAACCGCCTCTCGCAGATGCGTCTTCTGTTTCATGATGATTTCGAGAGCGGGGGAGAGCGATGGCTTCCCGCCCGAACCGGTGCTGATGCGGTCGTCCAGTCAGGTGCCCGGGGCAACCACTGGTTGGCGGTGGGCGGGACGACCGACGTTTACACTCGCTTCCCTACCCTCATGAGCGGTTCAGTGGAGCTGCTGGTGTGGGTGGCACCCGGTGCAGTCAAGGGCGGGACAGTGGACCTGGACGTGATATTGCTGGACGAGACGGCCGGTGCCCGCGTGGGTGCTCTCGCAGGGGCGGCGTCGTTGCGGATTGCGTTCACAGCGGGGGGAGTTTATGTTAACGGTTTCAAGTGCCGGGGTCCGTTCACAAGGGCGAGTTGGCATCGTTTGGGCGTAGGGATAGCTCAACAGAGCGCGACGGTCAGTCTCGACGGCGCTGTATTGGAGACCGTGGCTTACCCTTACGCGGTGACAACCCTGGAGTTGGTCGGGCGACGCCTCAGCGGGTCGGCGGGGCCTGCTTGTCTCGATAATGTGCGTGTTGTAGCGGCGGCGGCCGCTCGTAGCGCATCCTCCACGTGATTATGCACATGGGGTGGAGCGCAAAGAAAACAAGAAGGTGGTGTCGAACAATGTCTAACCGCAGCATATTCGTCGTAGCGATCGTCGGGCTTGTCGTTTACGCAGCAGCAATTTGGGCATCCGTTCCAGCCGCTGCACAAGATGAGGGTTCCAGCTTCGTCAAGCTGTACATCAAGGAGCAAAAGCGCCACATTGTCTGGTACAACGGGACCGAAGGCGACCCCGAGAAGTGGGCGTTCGTGGAGCGGGGCCGGGCATACGTTACGTTGACCGACCTCATGCGCCATATCGGGGGCACGGTGACGTGGGGGCCAAGGTCTCATCGCCTGTTCGCAACGCGTGAGGGGCTTACGGTCCGCGTGATTCCGGGCAGTTCCCGCGTGTATTTGTACCAGGAATCACCACCGGACTCGATTTTCATCGACTGGCGTGACTGGCCGACCAAGCCCGGGGCAGTCGCCAGTCTCGGACGGAGTGCAAGGAGGATTAACGACCGCACTTACGTGCCGCTGAGGAGCATGTGCGCTATCTTCGGCAT
>JALGUK010000133.1 GCA_029820875.1 Candidatus Zipacnadia bacterium | reverse complement strand
CAAGAGCGGCCTGATGGCGTCACTGACTGCTGATATACGCCGGATGCCCGGCCTGCACCAGCCTCTCTTGCACTTGCCGGGCCCGGTCACGACTCTGAAACCGTCCCGCGCTGACGCGGTAGAGCGTGATACCATCCTTATCAAACTTCGTCACATACGGATTGTACCCTTCGGCGGTCAATTCTGCAACTATACGCCGCGAGTTTTTCTCCTCAGCGAATGTGCCTACCCGCACTTCGAACTGACCTGTCCCCTCCTCTGCCTCAGGCTGCTCAGAGCTGCTACTTTCGCCTGTTGGGGCGGCCTCATCCGCTACCGAGCCACTCGCAACGGTTTGTGAAGGGGGTTCGGAGGCAACTTCCGGTGTCGTGTTCTCGCTGGCATCCGGCTTCTGAACATCCAGCGGCTCGACCTTTACCACGATGTCGCTGGTGTCTGCCGGTTTTGCAGGTTTTGTATCTTTCTGAGGCAGCGGATTCACGCTGCCCTCAAACCATCCATCAGGTTCCGTAGACCAGGGCGATGCCACAGGTGAGGCCTGTTCCTCGAGGCGAGGCCCGAGGAGGGCCCGCCCCGCGAAAAAGGAACCGGCACCAACAGCCAGGCACAAAGTAAGCACTACGACCCAAAAGGCCGCTACCGCCCGCCAGGAATCCATGCCTCTACCGCGGCCATCATGCATTATTGTCCCCTCCACCTGAGCTTCGCTCACCGACACGTCAGGCATTTTATCCGTGTACTGCTCCCCTGTCAAGCGTCGGCTCGCTTGCAATTTGAATATGATTCGTGTATAATGCGCGCCGTGTAGATTGCGCACCACCAGCGTCCAGGGTTGTGCGCGATTGTGGTATTGTCTTTGACCGTTACGGTCGCCCATACGCCTGCAAGAGGCGGCCTGAGGCTCGGAGACAAGTCCTGACAGGTAGCTTCTGCTGCGGGTTGCGTATGCCGCCCGAGTCCGAGTCGAAAGCGCGATGCATGGATTCCTTGCCGACAAGGTGTGAGCGAATATGAGAGTCACACTATGCCTGATCGCCGTCGCGCTCTTGGTTATTACGGCAAGTGGTTGCCAGAGGGTTGAACCCACACCTCCGCAACTGCCGACGTATCAGCAACCATTGCCAGTACCGGCTCCAGCCCCTGCACCACCCCCAGCGAAAGAACCTGAACCTGTATTGCCGGTCGCCGAGGATGTGGGGCCGGCGCCCATCGAAGTGGATGCACAGGTCGCGGAGGCGCTGCGAGCCGAGGCGAGTCGTCTGATTGCGGATAACCAGGCCGACAAAGCCGACAGCGTCCTCGCCCAACTCAGCGAGGTTGTTGAGTGCATGAAGGCGGAGGTGCCGGCCAGGCAGATTCTCCAATACTTACAACGGACGAAACTTTTCCTGGCCGACGGCGACATGGCCGGGGCATCGCGCGAGTTGCAGAGGGCCCAGTACGCTCTCCTCACGGGGCGCCCGGCGCAAATGCAGCCGGAGGTTCTCTCGGAGATCACGACCGCGAAGAAGAAAGTGGACTCCGGCGACCCGGCCGGTTGCAAGACCGCTGTCGAAGCCCTCATAGCCAAGCTGCGAACAGCATCGGAACCGGACAAGGACCCGATAGTCAAGCTCGACAAGGTGACGGCCAGTATCGCCAACACCCGCGAAGCAACCCAGCGGGGTGCATACAAGGTCGCTCAGGCAGAGCTTGCCTTTATGCAGGAAATTCTCCAGGGGCTGGTTCCGAAACGCGCCCCTGCACCGGCACCCAAGCCGGCGGTCGAAACCACAGAGGGTGGCGCCCCGGAGGCTGAGAAGCCTGCCGCCGGCGCCACAACGACACCCACTCCGGAGGCTCCCACCCCACCTGCACCGGCACCTCCGGCAACTGCTGGACAGGAAAGCGGCGGTGGTGCAGAAGGCACGCCACCGAGTCCGCCACCGGCTCCAGCGGCGCCTCCGGCTCCCGTGGCAGCGCCGACCGGCACATGACAACGTACAGGGCCAGGGTGAGAGAGCGCGCAGTGAAGACCTATCCCAAAATGAGGCCTGTTGGCTGAGCTCCGGCGAACACGCAGCCGTCATCGCGGTGAACCTGCAGTCGGCCGATGCAGGCCGCTTTCTTGTAATGCGCCTTCGGGTGCTGTTGGGGACAAAAATGGTGAGCCCTCAGGACTTCGTGCATCTTCACGTCCACACTGAATATAGTCTCCTGGACGGCGCGTCGCGTATCCCTGACTTGGTGGCGCGCGCCAGAGATATCGGCATGGCTGCACTGGCGATTACCGATCACGGCACCATGTCCGGTGTAATACCCTTTTACAAGGAATGCCTGGCCCAGGGCATCAAGCCCATTATCGGCAGCGAAGTGTATGTGGCGCGGCGCACACGGCACGACAAAGAAGGCAGGATTGACCAGGAGTCCTATCACCTGACGCTTCTCGCCGCTGACCAGCAGGGCTACCGGAACCTGATGCGCCTGTCTTCGGCCGCCCACCTGGAGGGGTTTTACTACAAGCCTCGGGTCGACCGGGAATTGCTGCGACAATACCACGCGGGTATTATCGCCCTCGGTGGGTGCGCACAAGGGCAGGTGTCAGTTGACCTCCTGAACGGCGACGAAGCGGCCGCGGAACAACATGCGGCAGAATTCGCTGAGATTTTCGGCCCGGACAATTTCTACCTCGAGGTCATGCAGCACGGCCTGGACTTTCAGGAGGGCCTCAACAGGAAGCTGATAGCACTCAGCGAGCGCATGGGCATCCCCCTTGTCGCCACAAACGATTCGCACTACACCCGGCGCGAAGATGCCGATGCCCACGACATTCTCCTGTGCATTCAAACCGGCAAAACCGTGGACGACCCCGACCGCTTGCGGTTCGGGAGCGACCAATTCTTCTTGAAGACCCCCGAGGAGATGGCCGCCCTTTTCCCCGACCGGCCGGATGTGATTGCCAACACGCACAAGGTCGCTAAACGGTGCAACTTGGAGCTGGAACTCGGGCAGTTCATCATGCCGGTATACGAACCGCCCGAAGATTCTGACCTGCACAGCTACTTGCGCAGCCTGTGCGAGCAGAACCTTCCGCTCCGGTACCCCGATGCCGGCCCGGAGGTGCATGAGAGGCTCGACTATGAGCTGGACATCATTGAGAAGACGGGTTACTCGGGCTATTTCCTGATTGTGGCGGATTTCGTTCGTTATGCGCGTGAGCAATGCAAGATGCTCGTGGGACCGGGGCGCGGCTCGGCTACCGGCAGCGTCGTGGCGTACCTGCTGGGGATTACGGAGATTGATCCGATCGAGCACGGCCTCGTCTTTGAGAGAATGCTCAATCCCGAGCGTAAGAGTCCTCCGGATATAGACTGCGATTTTCCCGACGACCGGCGCGATGAAGTGCTGCAGTACGTCAGACACAAGTACGGCTCGGACAAGGTCGCCCAGATTATTACGTTCGGGACGATGGCCGCAGCGCTGGAGACCGTCCCGGAACTCAAGCAGCTCTACGCACAGGACGAAACCGTCAAACGGCTCCTGGACACGGCGCGCGGGATTGAGGGTCTGGCCCGGCACGCCTCGACACACGCCTCGGCGGTTGTCATCGGCCGCGAGGAATTGACCAACTACGTGCCCCTTCAGCGCGGTACGGGAGCCCACAGCGACGCGGTCACCACACAGTATGCAATGGATGAATGTGTGGACGCCGGGCTGGTTAAGATGGACTTTCTCGGCCTGAGGACCCTCACGGTGATTGAGAAGGCCATCGCGGCCGTTCGGCGCACGCGCGGCGAGGACATTGACATCTACAACATCCCCATGGACGACCCCAAAACGTACGAGATGCTCAGTCGCGGTGATACAACCGGAGTCTTCCAACTTGAAAGCGAGGGAATGCGCAAGATTCTGCGGGATCTGCAGCCCAGCGAATTCGGTCACATCCTCCCCCTGATCGCCCTGTATCGCCCAGGGCCGATGGCGGAGGCCGATAACTTCATCCGCGGGCGGCACGGCGCCAAGGTGGAGTACCTGCATCCGAAGCTGGAGCCGTTGCTGCGGGAAACGTTCGGCGTGATTCTCTACCAGGAGCAGTGCATGAAGGCCGCCCAGGAACTCGCTGGTTTCACAATGGGCCAGGCGGAAATCCTCGTACGCGCGATGTCCAAGAAGCAGATTGAATTGATGGAGCAGATGCGAGCTGCGTTCCTGGAGGGGTGCCAAAAGAACGGGATAGAGCCGGACACCGCCCGGCAGATTTTCGAGCGCATCAAGGCATTTGCAGGCTACGGTTTCAACAAGTCCCACAGTGCCGCCTACGCACTTGTGGCCTACTGGACAGCTTACCTGAAGGCGAATTACCCGACGGAGTACCTTGCCGCTTGCATGACCAGCGTTATGGCAAGCTCCGAGAAAGTGGCGGAATTCGCGGAGGATGCACGACAGCTCGGGATTCGGGTCGTGCTGCCGGACGTGAACCGCTCGGAGGCTGAGTTCGTCGCCGGTGACAGCGAGATCCTGTTCGGGCTTGCAGCAATACGCAACCTGGGCCGCGGCGTCGCCAATGCAATCCAGCGGGAGCGGGAGACGAACGGCCCTTTCCGTGACCTACGCGACTTTTGCGAGCGGCTCGCCGGAACCGAAGTGAATAAGGCGACGGTCGAGACCCTCATCCGCTGCGGTGCGATGGACGCCTTCGGCCATCGTGCCCAGCTCCTGGCGGCGCTGGACTCCGTCTTCACAGCCGCTCAGCGAGCGCGCCAGGACCGCGACGCTGGTCAGGTCTCGTTGTTTGACGCATTCGCATATGAGGACCAGAAGCAGGCCGCGCTCCCTGACGTGGCCGAGTTCGACAAGCCCAAACTATTGGCCATGGAAAAGGAGTTGCTCGGGCTGTTCGTTTCCGATCATCCTCTGTTGCAGCAGCAACAGCGGCTACAAAACGTAACGACGGCTCGAATTCGGGAGCTTCAGGGCTTCGCACAGGGTACACCTGTGGTCGTCGGGGGCGTTGTGACCAGGCTCTCGCCTTACACCACCAAGTCAGGCGACCGCATGATGTTTTTCACCTTGGAGGACCAAGACGGCAGCATCGAGGTGACTGTCTTTCCGAAGGCATTCGAAAAAAGCAAGCAACACATCATCAAAGATGCCATTGTGGTCGTGGACGGACACGTTGATATTCAGCACCGAACGCTTGCCGGGGAGGAGACCGTCACCGTCAAGCTACTGGCCGACCGAGTAGTGCCTGTCGAGGCGGCCCGCAAGCCCAGCAGGAAGAAAACCGACGCAGCTCAGACGGCACGTGCAAAAGGTGATGCTGCTGCTCAGCAAGAGGACCGCCAGCCCAACGGCAACCTCTCTCCGGCACCCGCGGAACTTCACATCGTCCTCGGCGCATCCCAGGCGAACAGCGCAGTGCTCGGGAAGCTGCGCGACCTGCTGCGCGGTCACGCCGGCCCACACCCGGTGCGGCTTCACATTAAGGGGCAAAACGGGGGACGCCATATTCGCCTGGGCCCGACGTTCGTTGTGGAGGACACTGTGCAACTGCGTGCGGGCATCGCTGAGCTACTCGGCGAAGACGCAATCTGGATCAGCTCCCCGAGCGCCTGACGGTGTGAGGGGTAACAAAAGACGGGTGCGGAAGCTATTTGCCGCTCCCACAGGAAATGAGGTCGGACACACGTGAATGATATGCAGATTCTTCTAAGCCCAAAGGACATGCCGCGTCAGTGGTACAACATTCAGGCGGACTTGCCCTCCCCGCTGGAACCGCCCATGCATCCGGTGACCAAGCAACCGGTCAGCCCAGACGACCTGGCCCCCATCTTCCCAATGGGTCTGATCATGCAGGAGGTGAGTCAGGAGCGCTGGATTGACATCCCCGAGCCGGTGCTGGACACTTACTCCTTGTACCGTCCCTCGCCCCTGCATCGCGCGCGGCGCCTGGAAGCAGCGCTTGAGACGCCTGCCAAAATCTACTACAAGTACGAGGGCGTAAGCGGGCCAGGCAGCCACAAGCCGAACACCGCCATCGCGCAGGCGTACTACAACAAGGTCGAAGGCATCAAACGGTTGGTCACCGAGACGGGCGCGGGCCAGTGGGGGAGCGCACTCGCTTACGCCTGTAACTTCTTCGGCTTGGAATGCCACGTTTACATGGTCCGCTGCAGCTATGACCAGAAGCCTTACAGGCGAATCATGATGGAGACCTGGGGCGCCCGGTGCGATCCCAGTCCCAGCACTAAAACAGAATTCGGGCGCAAGGTGCTGGCCGACCACCCCGACAGCCCGGGTAGCCTCGGTATCGCAATAAGCGAGGCCATCGAAGAGGCCGTACACGATCCCGATGCGAAGTATGCGCTCGGGAGCGTCCTCAGCCATGTGCTACTGCATCAGACCATCGTCGGTCTTGAGGCCAAAAAACAGATGGAGATGGTCGGCGACTATCCGGACGCCATATACGGCTGTGTGGGCGGTGGGAGTAACTTCGCCGGCCTGTGCCTACCGTTTGTGGCCGACAAACTCGCAGGCAAGACGAACCCGCGGGTCGTAGCCGTTGAGCCGACTGCATGCCCGACACTGACACGCGGCAAATACGTTTACGACTTCGGCGACACCGCCGGCATGACGCCGCTGCTACTGATGTTTACCCTCGGGCATGCGTTCATCCCGGCGGGGATTCACGCAGGCGGACTGCGGTATCACGGAAATGCACCTTTGCTGAGTCGCCTTGTCAAGGACGGTATGATTGAGGCGGAGGCCTACGCGCAGACACCGGTGTTCGAAAGCGCAATTCTGGCAGCGCGGACAGAGGGCATCATCCCGGCTCCGGAGACGGCACACGCCATCCACGCGGTTGTTGAGGATGCGCGCCGCTGCAAGGAGACGGGGGAGGAGAAAACCATCCTATTCAACTGGAGCGGACACGGTCTGATTGACCTTGCCGCCTACGATGCATACCTGAACGGCAAACTTGTTGATTACGAACACCCGCAGGAGGAACTTGAGCAGGCGCTGGCGGACGTGCCGGAAGTGTGACCAGTGGTTCCATGGGCCGCATGGCGCATCAAGTATTCCCCATGCGGCCCATCAATTGGTCTGGACAGGCAAGCAGATGAGTGGTATAATTCACATGGAGTCTATTCTAAAAGCTGCCATTCTGAGCACGACGGCGGACTTCGACGTGTGGAGCCTACCACAGACGAAGTTCCGGTGGTTCGTCGTGCTTTGTTCGGGGTGACCATCAAAAGCAGGCAGCTCGATATAGAGCTTTAGATAGGCTCTTAGTGCGCCCAGGGATTGGGCGCCGCTGTCGTCAGTAATGGTGAAAGGGGTAGGAAGTTGAACGATCCGACAATGGCCTCTCTGGAGGACAAGTGTTCGAATCGGTTCCAGCTCGTCGTAGCAGTCGCATTGAGGTCCAAACAGCTCAAAGAGGGCGCGCGGCCGCTTATTGACTGCGGTTCGCAGAATCCGATTACCATAGCGATGCATGAGATCGCACAGGGCAAAATACAAATCGTGCAGGACGAAGACGGCCGGACACAAGTAGAGGCGGCGGCTGAAACGGCCCCGGCGGAAGATGCTGATTCGGTCGAGGGACAGGGCGAGGGCGCCGATTAGAGAGTCGACAAGCTCGGTGCTCCCAGAAGGTGGTGGGTTGGATGGCTCCCAAACGTGACTACTACGAGGTCCTCGGGGTCAGCCGCAATTGCAGCCAGCAGGAAATCAAAAAGGCCTATCGTCGGTTGGCCCGCGAGTGTCACCCCGACGTCAACCCCGGGGATAAGCAAGCCGAAGAGCGTTTCAAAGAAGTCGCTGAAGCCTACGCCGTGCTGAGTGATCCGGCCAGGCGTGCCGAGTACGATCGCTTCGGGCATCGGGCTCCCCGCGACTTTGACTTGAATTTCGACTCATTCTTCGGCGGATTCACCGATATTTTCGACATATTCGACTCGTTCACCGGCGGGCGCACTCGTCACCAAACGGTGGAACGCGGCAGCGACCTGCGCCATGAGATTACGATTGAGCTTGAGGAAGCCGCAAAAGGAGTCACCAAAACCATCGAAATCGTTCGCCTGAACGTGTGCGAGGAGTGCGGCGGCTCCGGCGCGGCCCCCGGAACGTCACCGCAGACTTGCAGCACATGCGGCGGCGTCGGCCAGGTGCGCGCGACCCGCGAGAGCTTCTTCGGCTACATGTCCACTGTAACGACTTGTCCCACCTGTGGCGGCAGCGGCCGGCAGATTCCCCATCCTTGCCCCGCCTGTGGCGGCAAAGGACGCGAACGCCGCAAGCGGAAAATCAAAATCAATATCCCAGCCGGTATTGATGACGGCTATCGAATCCGCGTCCCGGGCGAGGGGGACGCCGGCGCAAATGGAGGGCCGCCAGGGGACCTGTACGTTGACATTTTCGTTAGGCCGCACCCGATATTCCGGCGCGACAACCAACATATTTTCGTCGAGAAGGAGATATCCTTTGTCCAGGCAGCCCTCGGCGATATCGTCCAGGTCCCGACGCTCGAGGGCACCGAGGAGCTGCGCATCCCGCCCGGAACCCAGCCCGGCGCAACCCTCAAGTTGCGGAACAAGGGGATGCCGTCATTACGCTCCAACGGGCGCGGGGACGAGTACATCATCATCAAGGTCGTCACACCGATAAAGCTCTCCAAGCGCCAGCGGGAGCTGCTTCTTCAATTCGCGAAGGCGAGTGGCGAAGAGGTTACACCACAGGACAAGAGCACATTTCAAAGGGTCAAGGACGCCTTCCACTCTTCGTGATGCCTTGGCATGAGGTCTTCCGCTATGCGTTGGATTGAGGTGCGTGTTACGACGGCACCCGAAGCGGCCGAGGCAATGGCGATGCAGTTGATTGAACTCGGCGCA
>JALGUK010000132.1 GCA_029820875.1 Candidatus Zipacnadia bacterium | reverse complement strand
ACCCCTCTTGTCGCCGCGGAGGAGTATACCTGGCTGCGCATCAACATCGTAGAGCTATGGGCGTCAGACAATCCCTCTGTTCACAGGAGCTTCCTGGTAAAGAAGGCGCCCAAGGACGTCGTCGTCGAAAAGCCGGGGCCTCTTTCGCCGCTGACCATAGAGGCGGGGGACTTCGCCGGCCTGGTCGTGCCTGCCGACTGGCCGCCGAACGGGCACCTGGTGCTGAACCTGTATCTGGACGAGGTCATAGAGAAGTCCGGGGGGGAGTACAAGCTCACCGGGCTGCCGAGGGCGTCGCTTGCGTACGTCGGAGACGTCGGACGCGGGGTGCTCAATGGGAGGCTCCGCAATCCCCCGCCGGGCCACCCCCTGTACATCGGCTTATACCCGCAGGACCCGGCTAAGCTAACACTCCGCGCGATTCCGCCCTACGTCACAACCTACACCGGCCGGTTCGAGCTCCGGAACCTCCCACCCCAGGAGTTTTGGCTCAGCGCCTGGAGCGATAGCAATGCCGACGCCCGCCAGGACAAGGGTGACAGCATCGGCCTCTCACCGGAACCCATTGAGGTCAAGGTCGGTCAGGAGCAGAATGTGGAGGTGACGCTGAGGTGGAAAACCGTCATCGGAGCCTCACCGACTCGCCTTCCGAGCCAGACAGAAGATTGAAACTCCAAAGGGAAGGTTGACCGCGCGGGCGACCCGTGCTTCGATGCTCTGCAGGCCAATCAGCAGACGGTTCGCAAACGACGGAACCATGAAGTGGTGCGTCCGGGGCGGATAGGCGCGGCGACGCAGGAGGCGCTGAGTCCATCGGACGCCGACCGCTACAGGAAACAGGACGGTCATATAACAGGTCAGCTTCACCACTTGCAGCCCGGCCCCTTCGACCAGTCTCCTCACCTGCCGCGGCGTGTACCGCCGTCTATGTCCCAGAGCTTCGTCGTGTTCGCTCCATAAGAACATGTACGCCGGGACAGTGAGCATCACATGCCCCCCGGGCTTGGTCACACGTGCCGCCTCGGCGATGGCGAGAGCGTCCTTGTCCACGTGCTCAAGCACATCCGTTGCCGCCGTCAGAGCAAACACATCGTCCTTGAACGGCAGTCTTTCCGCAGTTGCACGCACAAGCCGTCGAATGCCGCGGCGCTGGCAAAAACCCAAAGGCACCTGGAAATAGTCCTGCGATATCACATCCCCGTACCTGCTTAACAGCTCGTAGTTAGCGCCTGTGCCACAGCCGAAGTCCAGAACCTTCGCGTCTGTGGGGTGAACCAGATACTTGTCCAGCATGGTACGTACAAGCTTGCGCCGCCCTACGAACCACCAGTATGTGTCTTCGAGCCGGAACATTTCTTCGTACTCTTCAGCTTGCATCTATGCCCACTCACCCGGTAGCAAGCCATTTGTTCGAACATATATTTGACAAACGCGCTCAATCTTGCTAAACTTTATACCAAGGAGGTGCTACAATGCTCCCGCAACTGTCAGCCCGCCAGAAAGCAATCCTTCGCTTCATCAGCCAGTCAACCGAAGAACGCGGCTACCCGCCGACGGTCCGGGAAATCGGGGACGCCGTCGGCCTCCGCTCCAGCTCAAGCGTCTACCATCAGCTTAAGGTGCTCCAGCGGAACGGATATCTTACCCGCGACGGCTCCCGGACACGGGCGCTACGGGTCAGCCGGGACGCCCGGCTCCGGCCGGTGGCCCGGACAGCCCTCGTACCTCTCGTCGGGCGCATCGCCGCCGGTCAGCCGATTCTGGCGGACGAAAATGTCCAGGACGTCCTCCCCCTTCCAGCCGAACTGCTGTCGGCCTCGGCGGACAGCTTCCTGCTGCGAGTCGAAGGAGACAGCATGATCGGGAAGGGGATTATGGACGGCGACTATGTAATCGTACGCCAACAGCCTGTCGCTGACGACGGCGACATCGTAGTAGCGCTGCTGGGGGACGAGGCTACAGTCAAGACGTTTCACAGTCACGGAGACATCATCGAGCTGCGCCCGGCAAACCCTGCGATGGCTCCCATCTTCACTGATGATGTCGAAATTCTCGGCCGTGTCACGGGTGTCATTCGAGTTCTTTAGCTCTCTTTATTCCCGCCGCTCGAATCCTGGGGTAGTATCTTAACGACAGCTACGGTCACATCGTCTTCGCCGTTGCTGCGACGAAATTGTTGCACGCTCTCGACGATCGCATCAGCAATCGCACTTGCCGTTCCCTTGCCCGACTGTACCACGGCTTCCCGAACGCGCCAGGTGCCGAAAAGCTCACCGGTCTCACTGCGGGCTGTTTCCACTCCATCGGTGCACAGCACCAGAGTCTGTCCGCTGCGCAGCATCCTCACTCCAAGCCGGTAATGCGGCTCATCCAAGGCTCCCAGAACAATGCCCCCTGTGGTCATCTCCTCGAAGACATCACCGTCGCCGCCGTACAGAAGCGGCGGCGTGTGGCCGGCATTGACATATTCGAACCGCCCCGACGAGATGTGCAGTACGCCGTAAAACATCGCGATGAACATATCCTCCTGCAGGTGAGGCAACAGGAGGGCATTGACCCGCTCGGCTACATCTCTGGGTGACTCCCAGTTCGGTGCGGTCACATGAATGACGAATTTAAACAGCGACAGATGCTGCGCCGCCGAGATGCTGCGCCCTGCAACATCAGCGATGCAGATGCCCACCCTGTCCGCCCCAAGCGAAATGACGTCGAAGTAGTCTCCGCCTATCTCATCGGCTGGTTCAATACGATAGGCGATATCGTATCCGGGAGTAGGGGGGAAATGGGTGGCCAACAGCTCTTGCTGAATCCGCCGAGCCATCAGCATCTCCTGCTCATGGCGTGCGGTCAGCTCCTGCTCGGCACGGATTGCTTGACTCATGTAGCCCACAATCAGCGCAATCAGAAGCAGGAACGGAACGTGCCCGACAAGCGCAATCACTACAGGTTGGATGTCATACCCCTCCGGAGTACCGCCCAATGATACAACCGTCAGATAAAGAACACTTGCAGCCCCGGCGGCCAACAACCCGCCGAACACGTCAAACCAATAGCTTCCGACGATGACGACCATGTAGTAGAGCGGGAAAAGGTAGCTCTCAATGCCTCCTGTCCCCCACACGCACACCGTTACAAGGAATAGGTCGATCGCCACGGTCAATTCGCGTTCGCGCCGGAAGTGCAGTTCGCGCCAGTAACTGATGAGAATCCCAAGGTTGTAAAAACAGGCCAGGGCTACTATCGCATCAGTCGCGAATTCCGCGCCGCCGTGCACACGAGGCGTAATCGCTCTTGCGAAAAGTAATGAGACCAAGAACGCCGTCCGGAACAAGGCGACAACCAGTTCCGAGCGTTCCTGCATTTGTTTGTCCACCCGTACATCCACTCTTGTACACTCCCATGACCGATGGAGCCTGCACAACAAGAGGCTCTCAGCCCTGCTCTGCTTATCGTTTCCCCGGCCGGGCTGAAGCACCTTCCCAGCGCCACGCTCTTCACGCGTTGACAGGTCGCGCCTTTTGTGGTAGTTTTCTTTAGGTCGGCACCCCAGACCCTATTCCTCAGGGCCATGTTACGAGGGACCGCCATGGATTTCGACGCCGCGCGCGAGCGAATGGTTCGTGACCAGCTTGAGCGGCGCCAGATAACAAACCGCAGAGTGCTCGATGTGATGCGAAAGGTCCCGCGACATGAGTTCGCACCACCGCACCTCGCGGAGATCGCCTACGCCGATCGGCCCCAGTCCATCGGCGAGGGGCAGACTATATCGCAACCGTACATGGTCGCGTTGATGACACAGACCCTGGACCCACAGCCCGACCATCGGGTTTTGGAGGTCGGTCTGGGCTCAGGCTACCAGGCAGCGATTCTCGCAGAGCTTGCCCATCATGTTTATACCATAGAACGAATCGAATCCCTCGCGAATCAGGCGCGGGCCACACTCGAACGTCTCGGATACAAGAACATTTCGGTCTACGTGGGCGACGGGACCCTCGGCCTGCCGGAACAAGCGCCGTTTGACGGGATTATGGTCACGGCAGGGGCACCTGAACTGCCCGGACCGCTCGTTGAGCAGTTGGCTGAGGGCGGACGGATAGTCTGCCCCGTCGGTGACCGGCTTGCCCAATCCCTGATTGCGGGAGTAAAGTCAGGCGGAAGGCT
Organism: Candidatus Zipacnadia bacterium; assembly: GCA_029820875.1. The sequence continues at coordinate 3,238 of JALGUK010000132.1, read as the reverse complement.
CGAGCAGAGGAGCATCTGTTCCTGCGTCTTCGTTCCTCTCATCGGCCAATACGGCTGGCGGGAGCCATAGACCGAGGCCAAACGGCGTCTAACGCCTCTATAGCTCACCCTCACCGGCGCAATGCCTGCTCCCTTGTGAGTTGTTGACTATGTGAGGGTAAAATTGTATAATCTTATAGGAGTTTATACATCCATGCTGCTTTCCGACGTGTTTACAACGCACATGGATTGTTGATGCCCGTCAACTCGATGTCCGCCCAGCCGGATTACTGCTTCGGAAGGGCAGCGGGCCTGATGCGATGGGCAGCATATATCACTGGCCTCACAGACCAACTAACCCTCAATGGTTACAGTGAGGCGGCCGATGAAAGGTTGGAACTGACATACAATGTTCACGAACACAAAGACCGGAGCTTCCTTGCCGAACCTGAGGAGTTCCTGGAGGCGGACTCGCGGTTTCACGGGGTGTCGGTGCAAAGGAGAGATGTGAGGTATGCCTGAACTGCGGAAGGACCCGGTGACAGGGCGGTGGGTGGTCATTGCGGTCGAACGTGGAAAACGGCCGTCAGACTTCGGTCGGGCCAAGGACATGCGGCGTGGTGCCCCGTGCCCGTTTTGCGCCGGTCAGGAGATGAAGACACCCCCTGAAATTCTTGCCTACCGCGACAATGGCAGCCTGCCCAACTCGCCAGATTGGAAGCTTCGGGTGGTCCCGAACAAGTTCCCCGCCCTTTGCATCGAAGGGGACCTGGACAAGAAGGGCATCGGCCTTTTCGACCGAATGAACGGCATCGGTGCTCACGAAGTTATCATCGAGACTCCCGACCACGACAAGGCCATGGCGGATATGACCGATGAAGAGGTGGAGATGGTAGTTCACGCGTATCAAGAGCGGATGGTTGATCTCAAGAACGATCCGCGATTCCGCTATACTCTCCTGTTCAAGAACTGGGGCGAGGCCGCCGGTGCATCCCTGGAGCACTCCCATTCACAGCTCATTTCCACCCCTACCGTTCCCAAGCGGGTAATTGAGGAAATCCGCGGCTCTCAGCGTTACTACGAGTTCCGCGAGCGGTGTGTGTATTGCGACATCATCGCCCAGGAGATGGAAGACGGCGACCGAATAGTCACCGAAAATGAGTCATTCGTGTGCCTGACGCCGTTTGCGTCCGCCGCCGTTCAACTATGTAATCCACACCGCCCCCTACGGCCAGGAATCCCTGGAATACTACCACTGGCACCTCGAGTTGATGCCACGGCTTATCAAACATGCCGGGTTTGAATGGGGAAGCGGCTTTTACATCAACCCCACACCGCCGGAAACAGCCGCCAAACACCTTCGGAACGTCTGAAGGCCTCTGCCGCTGTCAGCGAAACGGAGTCGCGAGCCCGCCGTGCAGCGGGGCCGTGACGGCTCCGTGGCCGGCGGGAGGTCGCAAAGGATACGCAGCGAATCAGCTTCATGGGCGAGCATTCCTGCCTTATGCCGGCAAGGAGCAACGGGCGTGGATGACGCAAGAAGCACCAAAAGGCGGTTGAGGGCGACAGCCGGGTGGCTCGTGCCGTTGATGGCGGGCCTCCTGCAATTCGCGGCGCCCGGGCAGACGCCGGACCCGCGGAAGGCGCTTGTGACGGACAACGCAATCATCTACTACCATCGCAGTGACAAGCGCAACGCGCTCAAAGTGGCGGAGGCAATCCGCATAAACCTTCCACGCATTCGTCCCTCCGGGAGTTCGATAAGCTTGCCCCGGACAACCCCGGGCCGTGGGTGCTTGGAGAGGCATTCCCGGAGCGCAACGTCATCGTCATCAAGTCCATGCCGGCGGCGAAGACTCTTCAAGGACTGACGCTACACGAGTTGACTCACTTGATGTTCGCCCAGGCATTGGGCGATGCGCTCGGCGCGGCCCCGCTCTGGTTGAACGAGGGGATTGCGGTCTTTTTGTCCGGTGAATGGGGGCCCGGGCATGAGGCGACCCTGATGGAGGCTGCCGGGCAAGGACGGCTTATTTCATTGTCCGACATCGCTGACTCTTTCCCCAGGGACCCGATGCATTCCGGCCTGGCTTACGCCGAGAGCGGAGCTTTCGTGCAGTTTCTCGCGGGTGCCCCGGCCTCAGGACGGTTGGCCCGTTTGCTCAGCGCACTGCGGGAAGAGAAGGACATGCCGGCGGCCGTCCTGAAAGTCTTCGGCGAACCCCTGGATGTTCTGGAACAGGATTGGCGCGTCGCGCTCGGCAGGTCGCATAGATGGCAACCGCTCTGGGGGCAGATAGGCAATATGATTTTCGGCCTGATGGCCGTCCTCACAATCGTTGCATTCGTCGCCCGTCGTATCCACCGCGCACGCCGCATAAGGGAGGACGAGGATGAGCTGTTCCCCTGGGAATAGTAACATTATCCTTGAACGGCACAGCGCTCGATACGCCGCCGGAGGCAGGCCGTTCGACGTCGGCTACAGGCTCCTCTTTTGAATTCTTCCACAAAGCGTGCGTTTCGCCACTGTTTATGGATGCAGTACGCACAGATTGACAAGGCACTGGCTCCTGCCTTGCGGCTTGACCATACCCAGGAGCCAGCCTGGAGGGTGAGTCGGGAGTGTATCCTGCAGAGGCTGCCCAAGTTCGCAAGATACATGATACGGGGAATCAGTTCTGGCAACCCACCATCGAGAGAGCCTCTTCCTCACCATCGGTGATGGTGACCATCTGCCCCACACCCGCGATTTCGAATATCTTCTGCAGGTGTGTTCCAAGGCTGCAAACGACGAGTTTCCCGCCGGCCTTTTCCGCCCTCGTTGCGCCGGCGATAATCACGCCCAGACCCAGGCTGTCCATGTATTCCACCGATTCCAGGTTCACGACGATTGATACTATACCCTCGGCGAGGGTTTCGGTCAGCGCTTCACGGAACGGCGCAGCCGTCTCCCGGTCGACTTCGCCGATAACCCGAACGACCACCGCATTCCCGCGGGGCACTCTCTCAACTTGAGCGTCCACCAATGCTTTGCCTTTCTTAAGACATGTGTAACACTTGTAACCGTTATTTTCCACGTCTGTACCCACATTCCTGCTGCGTTGGAGGATTCCTCAGGTCTCGCACGAAACCTTTTTCACATGAATGACCACAGCAACAAGCCCTTCACGGCCGTTGCTCCTCACTATGACCGGCTGATGCAATCAGTGCCCTATGACTCCTGGGTGAACTACATTGAGGACATCCTCAAGCGGTTGGG
>JALGUK010000131.1 GCA_029820875.1 Candidatus Zipacnadia bacterium | reverse complement strand
GTGGACGGTCAGGACCGCAGGTACGTTTACTACCCTTACCTTTGGGGCGGAGCCGGTTTCGGCCCGGAGCCTACCGACTTCATACACAAGAGTGTCATAACGCTGCAGAGGGTGAAACAGGTTCCTCCGGTGTCGGGAAGTATGCGCTTGAGAATAGCGGAGGACTTGACCGACCGCAAGTTAACCGCGGCGCTCAAGTTTAAGGCTGTAGGATTAGGGAACGGTGACACACTCCAGCTTCAACTCAATGGGCATGATATACCAGCGCGCTTTATCAGCCGCTCTTTGGAGCGATACGAGGATATCGCCTACTACGAGTATTCAGTGAAGCTGGACCGCAGTGCCGTCGCGCCTTTCCTGCAAAGAGGTGACAACACGCTTGTTGTCTCCCTGCCAACCGACTGGCTCCCCGGCGAGCGAGTGACCATCGGCGACTTCGAAATCCACGTTTCGGTCGAGCATTAGCGCAAGAGCCCGGCGGGGACAAAAACCCTGACAGGGTTATGCGGAAACATGAAGACACCGCGTGCGACCTTCGCATTCCTCACGCGCCCTGTTGCAAGGTTCGACATGAATCGTGATTTCCGAGTCGGGTAGTATCTCCTGTACGCGCTGCTCAAGATGGTCGGTCAGCTCGTGCGCCTCGGCGACATTCAGGTCTCTGCAGACCACGATATGCACGTCAAAGTACCGATGAGGACCGGCGCGTCGTGAGCGAAGCCGGTGGAAGCCCACCACCTGACGGCCGTGCTGCTCAATCAGCCTCGAAATCGCTGCCTCATCTTCAGGAAGTGAGCGGTCGAGCATCTGCCCGAGCGAATCCCCGATGAGTCGCCAGCCGGTCCGCAGTATCATCAGGGCGACCACAATCGCGATTATCGGGTCAATGATATGCCAGCCCGAAACCGCGATGACAAGCATCGCGACTCCGGTTCCTCCCGCAGTGTAGACATCAGCCCGCAGGTGCCATGCATCCGCCATCAATGCGATTGAGTCCGTCCGGCGGGCCACATTGAAAAGGTGCGAGGAGACGGCGAGGTTTATCAACGCCGAGACCGCCATAACCACAGCACCTATCCATGGTCGTCCCACTTCCACCCCGACCGTGAGCTTCCTTATCGCCGTTATGACTATTGCACAAGCAGCAACGGAAATCAGAGCCGCCTCAATGGCTGCCGACACCGACTCGAACTTCCCATGCCCGTACCGATGATCCTCGTCCGCAGGTACTCCAGCACACCTGACGGCATACAGGGCGAGCATCGCGGCTATGAGGTCATTAGCCGAGTGAATGGCCTCGGACACGATGGCGACCGAGCCGACCCACAGCCCGACACCGAGCTTCGCCAACACGAGCAATGAGTTCGACCCGACGGAGAGGCCTGCTGCTTGAATCTTCGATGACTGTTTGTCCGTCTGCGCTGCAGTCACTTTTTCCGGTCTGCCTCACCTGTCTCTGAGTAGCCTACAATTTGGCGAAAAAGAACCCCACACCCACGCTGCTTTGGGGCAGAGGCTCTTTGAGTAGTTCAAGCGCGCGCTAAGAAATTCTCAGCTTACAATATCGCAGCCTCAGACTCCTTGTCAAAAATGTGAGCCTTCTCCATGTTAAAGACCATGTCAAGCTCACCTGCCTCCTTGGCATGGGTCGAACTGTCAACGGAGGCCACAATGCTGTGGCGGCCGGTGTTCAGATAAAGGTAAGCAATTGCGCCCATAGGCTCAATCACTTCGACCTTCATGCGCGCAGTATTGTCTGGCGTAGGTGTCACCAGTGGCGAAAGATTCTTGTCGAAGACATCTTCCGGCCGAATGCCAAAGATGACTTCCTTGCCCACGTAATCGGCCAGCTTTTCCTGCTTATCGCTTGGTATCTTCAACGTGAATGAGCCGCCGTCCACGGCAATCCCACCGTCAACCTGCACGACTTTCGTGTCCAGGAAATTCATGGGGGGCGACCCAATGAAGCCGGCGACAAAAAGATTGACAGGGTTACGATACAGCCCAAGCGGCGTGTCGATTTGTTGGATGACCCCATCCTTCAAAACGACGATTCGGTCACCCATTGTCATTGCTTCAGTCTGGTCGTGTGTCACGTAAATGGTCGTAATTCCGAGCCGGCGGTGCAATTTGATCAATTCGGCCCGCGTCTGCACACGGAGCTTGGCATCGAGGTTGCTGAGCGGCTCGTCCATAAGGAAGACCGCGGGTTCACGAACAATCGCCCGGCCGACTGCTACCCGCTGTCTCTGCCCGCCTGAGAGTTCCTTGGGCTTGCGCTTCAAAAGGCCCTCGATGCCGAGCATCTCAGCAGCTTGCTGTACACGCCGTTTGATCTCGTCTCGCGGAACCTTGCGCAGTTTCAGCCCAAACGCCATGTTGTTAAACACGCTCATGTGCGGGTAGAGCGCGTAGTTCTGGAAGACCATCGCGATATCTCGGTCCTTCGGAGAGACATCATTAACGAGCCGGTCACCTATGTAGATCTCACCCTCTGTAATCTCCTCCAGGCCCGCTATCATACGCAGGCATGTGGTCTTCCCGCAGCCGGACGGGCCAACCAACACAAGAAATTCCCGGTCCTGGATCTCCAGACTCATCTGATTGACAGCGACAACGTCGCCAAAGCGTTTGGTCAAATTCTTAAGCGTTACCGAAGCCATACGCCACAACACCCTCCGGCCTTGTGCAAATCGTCACCAGTTGCTAAACCAAACAGGGAGCTTTGCCCGGCCTTCCCAAAGAGGCGGCACCGTACTTTCCCAAGCATCAGCCTCTACCTTGCACACAGCATGTCGGGAGCCAATTGCGTCCGGCCCTACTGAGCCCATTCCCATGCGAGGAAACTGCTACTCATCCTCGCCCTCGGCAGACTCGCTTTCCTCTTCCTCTGTTTCCTCAGATTCTTCCTCGGGCGTCTCCTCCGCTTCCTCGGCCGCCTCCTCTTCAGGTTCAGCAGGCTCTTCTTCCACTACTTCTTCGCCCTGATAAAGCATGAACGGGTGCACGATACTAAGGATAACCGGCACCTCGAAGTACTCGTTGATTGCTGCGAGGTACGCATACCACACGATCAACACCAAAAGGCCGATCCACAATACCTTCCCGACCAACCAGAAAAGCCACGTGAACGGGGCGAAGCCCAGGCCGATTTCAAGCAGAGCCTGCACGAGCGGCCAAATGAAGATTGTCACGAACGGTGCCAAAACACTGAACGCGCCGCCCTGCCATGCATGGTACTCCATGAACTTGTTGCGGCGCATGTTGGTCAACAGAATAATGAGCGCCAGCACCGTTCCGAGGATCGGAATGTAGCAGATTGCACCGAGAACGTTCGCCGCACCTGCGCCTGGGATTCGTTCATTTTCGCCTGTCACAATCATGACCTCCTGTTCCTTAGCCTTCCGGAGTTCCTCCGGTCTGGCACATAGCACGCAATATAGAACGTTATCAACCTCGACGCTACACTCTGCACAAACCTCGTTGCCGCAACGTGCACACTCACCAATGGACGGGCGATCCGGGTGCCTCGCGCAGGACAAGGGCATCATCCTTTCGTCAGGTCTTAATGGATGCGGTACTTTTCTTCGCCACTTGTCCCATAGACTCCTGCATTTGAGATTTTATTCTCGCTTCCGGTACAGTACCGCCCCCCGGATTGCCCCTTCGGCGACCGGCTCCACGTGACTTGTCACTTCCAGAACACCCGAGCCAGCTCGTACCAGTCGGCGGGCACGGTCTTTGACTTGGCGACTGCCTTGCGGATATCGACCGGCACGATTCGATTACCCCTCAGAGCGGCCATGCTGCCCCACTTTCCATCATTGACCATATCTGCGGCCGCCACTCCAAGGCGCGTACTCAGTATTCGATCAAACGTGGTCGGAGCGCCTCCACGCTGGATATGCCCGATGGCGACCGAGCGAGTCTCCATACCCGTCTTGGCCCCGATAAAGTCTGCTATCTGCTCGCCGACACCGCGCTCTTTAAGGAGTTCGTGCCCGAAGGCGTCCACCTTCTTAGGCCCCTGCTGGGCGCTTTCTTCAGGCTCCGGAAGTTGGAACCCCTCCGAGGCTACGACGAGGGCATACTTCTGGCCCCGCTTTCGAAGGCGCATGATATACTCTATCATGCGCTCAAGCTCCGCCTGGCGAGCCTGGTTAGCCTTTGCCTTCGAGGCGCCTGCGGGGACCTTTGGAACCTCGGGGATAAGTATGTAGTCGGCTGCGCCTGCAATTCCGGTGGCCAGCGCCACCCAGCCGGCATGGCGCCCCATTACCTCGAGGACAATGCAGCGGCTGTGAGACCGAGCTGTATCGCGCAGCCGCTCCAGCGCGTCCACTGCAATGGTTACGGCGGTGTCGTAGCCGAAGGTGTAGTCGGTCTCGGAAATGTCGTTATCCATCGTCTTCGGCACGCCTATGGTTTTGACATTCTCTTCTTCGAAGAGCTTCGCCGCTACACTCAGAGTATCATCGCCGCCGATAGCTACGAGGGCGTCAATCTGTCGCTTTTCGAGCGTGCCGAGGACCTTGTCAACATCCTTGGTACGGGTCCACTCCTTGGTCTTCTTATCCACCTTGTAGGGGTTGGTGCGCGATGAACCGAGGATGGTCCCGCCCTGCCAGAGGATATCCTCCACGTCAGGGATCCCAAGCGGTTTGCGCATTGTGGAGTTGTTGATAACACCGCGCCAGCCGTCGCGGAATCCGATTACCTCCCAGCCATAGTCAACCGCTCGCATCGTCACCGCGCGGATGACGCCGTTAAGTCCCGGGCAATCACCGCCTCCGGTCAGAATACCGATTCGTTTCACTGCCATGATGGGCACCTCCATCTGAAAACGTTAGGCTTCGGCCTTCCCGCCGCAGCCAAGTATACCGATGTACCATTTCACGAGGTTCTTGACTTCTTCGAAGCCGCCGCGCATCAGTTTACGGAAGTCCTTCTCCTGGGGGTTCTGGTCCCACAAGGCTTTCGTGCCCCGCAGGAAGGCCATGCTGACAGCGGTGGCGATATTCACCTTCGCTATCCCGCACTTTATGGCCGCCTGGACAGCATCTTCGGAGACGCCCGATGAGCCGTGTAGGACCAGTGGGACGCCAGTCTTCCTGCTGATTTCCCTGATGCGGTCGAGGTCCAGCCCCGCCTCGCGGCTGGTCATCCCGTGAATGCTCCCGACAGCGGCGGCAAGCGAATCGCACCCTGTCGCCTGGACGAATTCCTGGGCCTGATCGGGGTCGGTCATCAGCGCACAATGTGACAAAGCTCGACGACCTTCTTGGTGATAGCCACATTTTCCTCATAGTCCAGCTTCGATCCGTCAAACATCAGCGACGTGAAACCGGCACGCAAGCACTTGACGTTTTGCTCATAGTCGGTGCCATGGTCAAGATGCAGCGCAATCGGGATGTCCGAGTTCTCCGCGGCCGTCTTTACCATGGCCGTTGCTATCTCTATCCCCGCGTACTGGATTGCTCCCTGGCTGACCTGCAGAATAAGAGGGGCCTTTTCCTCCTCGGCGGCCGCAACAACACCGAGCACGCATTCCATATTGTTGGCATTGAAGGCACCGACGGCGTAATGCTCATCTTTGGCCTTCAACAGCATCTCTTTGGTTGTAACAAGTGGCATTTGAATCTCCTTGTTTGAAATGACGTTCCTCGAACTGTTTCGGCGGCGCGACGCGTCATCCGGGTTGCTTTTCCAGGAACTCCAAGGCCGCAGCCCGCGTCGGCAGGCCGGGTATTGCCCCCTTCACAGTCGCCGTAAGCGCACCGACAGCGTTGGCAAGGCGGAAGATGGGAATCAACTCGTCTTCGGTCAAGGAAGCAGGGTCACGTCCGGCCTCGAGCAAACCCAGCAACATGGCCGCAACGAAGCCATCCCCGCAACCTGTTGTATCGGCTACGGGGACCTGGTAACCGTCCAGCCAACCGTCTGCACTCTCGTTGGCAAAGTAACACCCACCCGGGCCTCGCGTGACGGCGACAAGACGTACTCCCAGCTCCAATAGCTCCTGCGCGCCATCCTCGATGGCATGCTTCCCCGTGACAAACCCCAATTCCTCCTCGCTCACTTTCGCGACGTGACAAAGTTTCATTCCGGCGGTGATTTCGGTCTTGGCGTGCTCAAGAGAGTCCCAAAGGCTTTCGCGAAGATTCGGGTCATAAGAAATCAGGCTTCCGGACTCGCGGGCGACTTCAATCGCGCGGATGGTCGCGGACCGTGCAGGCTCTACAATCATTGTAATCGAGCCGTAGTGGAAGATGTCAGCGGAGGAGATATAATCCGCGTCTATTTCCTCAGGCCGGAGCAGCATATCGGCGCTTGGATGCCGGTAGAAAACAAAGTCTCTCTCTCCTTCGGCGGTCAGCGAGACGAACGCCAGTCCGGTACGAGCCGTGTCGTCGTAAAGAAGGCGCGAGGTGTCCACACCGGCCTCGGCGAACGTCCGGGAGAGGAAGCGACCGAACGGGTCATCGCCGACCTTCCCCATGAATCCCGCCGATAGACCGAGTCGAGCGCAGCCCACGGCGACGTTCGCAGGAGCGCCACCGGGAGCCTTGAGGAAACCAGGGGCGTCAATCAATTCCACCCCCATTTTGGTCGAAACGAAGTCGATGAGAGCTTCGCCGAGAGAGACAACCTGAGGCATATTCCTTCCCCCTATGCGCATACTGAAGTCCTGAAACAGTTACACCCGTTCCGCCATCACACAGGTAACAAAATAGATTCGGCACCCCACCGCAGCAAGGCCTGTCAACTCTCCGACAGGTCAAATGTATCAAAGT
>JALGUK010000130.1 GCA_029820875.1 Candidatus Zipacnadia bacterium | reverse complement strand
TTACCCGGCGCGAGTTCGAAATGACGGATTGGGATTGCGAATGATTTGGGGAGCGATGGACTCATCGCTCCGGATCGGCCGGCTCGGGTAATAGTGGCAAGACGGCATCACGAACCTGTCGGGCCAAGTCTACCGCTTCGTGGGCTTCGTCCGGCGTGGCGTCGGGGCGATCGCCAGGATATCGTAGTTCGACGCCGTAGGGCGTCAGAACGATCACGTCGCGTAACGATGCCGCAAGATCGCGATTCGATGTTTCGGCCAAGTCAAGCAGTTCTTCCAAATCATGTGTTTTGGGAAAATCGATTTCGTGCCAGACAAGGAAAGCTTTGATGTATTTTTCAGCCGCCTGCTGGCAATGAAATGTAATTGCATTCAGAAATGCGGTTCCGTTTTCAAGCAGATGCTCCGCAAGGGCTAGGTCGGCATTCGCCTTGCGGAGCCATTCGTTGACAATTTGCCTTTTCACCTGCTCACGCGGCTTCATAAATTACCTTGCCGTATTTGTTGGCCGGGTAGGCAATGCCGCCGATGACGTCCTTGCTTTCCTCGAACCATTGTGTACCGATGAAGAGGATATCGAACGGGTAGTCGAAATCCCACAGCGCCCTTCGAATTCGCACATATTCCCTACGCCGGTCAATGGGCTCGGGCTCGACGATCAGCAGGTCGATGTCACTGTCACGGGTCATCTCGCCCGTGGCCGCTGAGCCGAAGAGAATGATCTTGTCCGGCTTGGTGACGGAGAGGATCCGTCGAACGATCTCCTGGATGACCTCATCGTCTATGCCCATACACCACCTCCCGAGCCGACGAGTTCGATTTCGCCGTGGGCTGCGGTCGATACGGGGTTGTTAAATCTCAGAGGGGTATTAAACGGAGAATTCGAGAGTTTGAGCGCGTTTTTTCGGGGTCCGGAGGCAACCGTGGGGGTTGCTGCCGCAACCCAGAGAGCGGCGCTCGAACCAGAGAATTTCTCGACGTCGGCCAATACGCGCGTACTCCTTTGATGTCAACGCGTTACGAAGGAACCCCGGGGACTCTCGTCTCCGGGGTTCCCCGTTAACTATCTCGTCGCGGAACTTCCGCGTTTTTTGACATGGCTCGCCGTGTTAACCACTCTACCGAATTTAGTAGTACAGGGCGACATGGTCGCCATGTTAACCAATCTACTGAATTTCGTAGACGGTCAGGCACGGTCGCCCGAAGGCGATCCCGTACGAACCCGCGTCCCACGAGAACGCCCGAGGTCTGGTTTCGGATTGTATACATCACGCCTCGAGGGGGCAAGTTCGCCTTCACCGAGTACCGACTGACCGTCGAGGTCTCGCTGGGGCCGTGGGGTGCGTTCGAGCACAGCGACATCGGCCGCTTGGAGCGCGTGATTCCGGCCGAGCAACTCGTAAGTGCCGTTCCGCCGCCGAGGTGCAGGCCGTCCAAGCCGCGGAAGCCCCCGAAGCCGCCCAAGGTGGTCGCCACGCTTCTCAAAGCCATGGAGTGGCGGCGGCAACTCGACGCCGGTGAGGTCGCCAGCCAGGCCGACATCGCCCGGCGCGAGGGCATCACCCGGGCCAGGGTCACGCAGATCATGATGCTTCTGCGCCTTGCGCCGCCCACTCCCACCGAGCCTTCCTGAGAGCGCACTGCGGCCCATAGCCCTCATCAAGGAACCAGACGCGCAGGCCGCGGCGTTCGAGGAGGCCATCGGCCATCATTCTTAACGGCACTCTGCCGATCCAGCCGAACTTTTTCACCTGTGCGCTGCACATCGGTCTTTCCTTCCCTCGATAACGGTCTCCGTTACTTGATTCCCAGCCGTGCGGCCACGTCCTCGTAGCCCGGGACCTCGGCGTAGAGCTTCTCGAACTCGCTGCGCGCCCGCCGGCGCTGGCCGAGGTCCTCGTAGACCAGGGCCCGTTCGTACCGGAGCGCCCGAAGCAGTTCCTTGGACCGGTCCTTTTTCCGGCGCAGGGCGCTCGTCAAGGTCTCCCTCGCCGCGTCCAGAAGTCCGAGCCCGCGCAGGGCTTTGGCCTTGTATAAGAGCAGCGCGGTGTGGACGGGCGTCTCGTTCTCGATGCCTTCGGTCAACCGCGGCGTCCAATAGCAGCTCCGCGAGGGACAGCTTCACCACCACGTCCTCGGGTTCGAGCCGCAGCAGTCGTTCCAAGCAGGCAATCGCATCCCGCCACCGCCTCTGGCGTTGGTAGACTTCCACCAGGCCCAGCAGCACGCCGCGCAGATTTGGCCCCACATGTGCGGTCAATTCATCCGTGATGGGAAGGCTCAGGTGCGCGGACATGCCGTACTTGGCGAAATAGCGGCCCAAGCGTTTGTGTTGTGTCGCGGCGGTCGCCAAGTAGCTTGCGGCGTCGTCCAGCCGGCCTTTTTGGAGCGACAGGAGGCCGGCAAGGTACGCACCGTCGGCCAGGTGGGTGGCTTTCCTGAGGTGATCGAGGGCCTTGTCTTCGTGGCCGAGGACGAGCTCCCGACAGCCGTCCACAAACGCCTCCTCGGCTCGCGGTGTGACAAGCCGCTTGAAGAAACCCAGCGTCAGGCGGTCCTCCGGGCGGACGGTTGGTGTTTGGGCGATTGCGGTAGGGTGAGCGTGCCTGTCGCTTTTGTTGCGCGTTCCACGCCGGGCCACCGGCCGCTTCTTTCTTTTTGCAAGCGTAGTCGTATAGAAAAGACCCGTGCCAGGAATGCCCACTGTGGCCCGCTTGCCCCTCGGACCGATGGTGAATTTCGCCCCACGCGGCCCGAACGAGAGTGAGCCGCCTGACTTGCTCAGGTTCAAGGTCACGCCCGGTGCGATCCTGATGCGTCTCCAGAAGCGGAAGCTCATCTAGAACGTCCTGTTATCCTTCGGGCGGATACGGATCCTTGCCGTATGTGTGTTCCGTCTGGATCATACCGTCCTGCTTGTGAATGATCACCTGCCCAAGCGCCTGCTTCTTCGCCAATTCTTTGGCGCGAGCTATGGCCTCGGTCTTCGTGTCGTGGCTGCTGGACGCCCTTGACGCATTTTCCTTTTTCACGTTCCAGCCGCCGTCGGTCCGAGGAGTCACATGGTAAGTCTTACGTTTTGGCATTGTTTCACCTCCATTCATGTCGTTCCCTCAAGGCGCGTCCTGATTCCCCCGCAGCCGGCACCGTCATGATCGAGCCGGTGCCCTCGGCTGTGACCTCGGCCAGCCCTGAGAAACGCGCCCGGTTCAGGCATCTGAGCAGCAGGTGACTTTTCCAGCCATGAAATCCCTGGCACAGCCATAATGCCAGTTTGTTTTTGTTTTCGTTAAATAGCGAATCAAAGTACAACCAGGCGCCTCGGGCGGGGAACCCGAGTTGTAGAATATGAATCGTCTGCCCCGATATTCCCGGGTGAGATTGCAAAAGAGTGGCAGATAGTCTTTCCCGCCAAAGAAAACGACCTCCTCATCGCCATCATCCGGGAGCATCCGGAAGTCGTTGTACCGATCCCGTTTGGAGCGTCTTTTGTACTTGTCCGCACTGGCCGAGAAGGTGATGTCGTATTTCGGTGTCAGGAGGTCTGCGCTAATGAGACCCCACCCGGCGGACAGTATGAATACATTGCCAACACCATAGCGGTCGACCAGTTGCCCATATACCTGGTGACGATACAGACGATATGCCGGCAGCAACCCCAACCGATTTTCACCGGTGGTGTTGTAGTCGACCAGCAAGTCGCGCCAGGTCAGCCCGTTGCCCGCTGGATCGTCAGGACGCGCATAGATGCAGGTTTCCGAGTGAGGTGCCAAGCCGGGATTGGCGACGAACAATACAGGCGTTCCACAAGCATCCGTCAGCGAACCTGCATCAGGAACCTTGCTGGCGGCGCATTGGATGACAATTTTCATGACGTCCTCTTCATCTTTCGTACCAGTCGTTCCAGTTCGTCGAGAAAAGCAGGATCATACGATTCATCGACATGATTCTGGTTCCACAACCCGGAAGCGCGAACCTTCTCCCGGCTGCAGTGGGCACCAAGCCAGGAAGACGACGGCGCATCGAGTACGGGTCTGTTGTAATTGCTGAGCAGGGCGATGGCATTGCGCTCGATGTAACCGCGGAGGCTTTCAGGCCCGGATGGGTCTGGAACATCGAGCCACAGGAACGGCATCTGGCCAATGGTTCTGTTCACAAGCTCCTCCAGTTGCTTCTCTTTCTCCCGAATGGGTTTCGGGGCAAAACTGCCCTGTCCCCATGTTGGCACCATCATCCCGTTGGTCGCAGACAATGCAGTGCCTACGAGCAGACGAAATATGGAACCTCTATGATTTCCAACTCCTGTCTTCGCCGATCCACGGTGCTGTGAAAGCCGGTTCCAGAGCGTCGTTCGGGAGCCAGTTTTGAGCGCATGCGTGCCGACCCGGACGATCCGGAGACCAGTGCCGGAATCACTCCGGGTTTCGCCGTATTCCTGAAAAAAATAGACACCGAGCTCGGGCCACCCCATTCGACCGGTACATTCGGCCAGTATTCTCGGCCCACCAATTCTCTCGGCCAACATATCGAGAATTTCATAGAAGCGAATCAGATCATGGAGCCGATCATCTGAAAGCGTCATGATCCGCCTCCATTTGCCGCTGGTTGGGCAACCGTGCGGAGCATGATCAAGTCCTGGTCAAGGCCGTGCCGCAGCACATCGAGCCGCCCGGAGACCGCGACCAGATGAGCCGCGGAAATAGGGCTCACGCGGAATGGGAACAGGCTCGTAGAATCGAGGACCGTTCTGAAAGCCACCGAACCGTTGGGGTGAGCGCGCAGGAAGGCTTCGGCCAACCAAGCGATAAGCTCCACCTGAGCTATGGCGAGTGAAAGCCCGGGCAGATACGTCCCGTCTCTGCGTCGAGCGTCGTGCGTCTTGGCGTCTTTCACTACGCCCCAGTCCACCATAGACCGCATGACACGACGCACGGCATCTTTGACCGTCGGTCTTTGACCATATTGCTCCATGACACGGCGGCGAACCTGTGCGTGACTTGCCGTTCCCTGGAGCCTGAGCAGGCGCCCCACATGGGCCGCTACAGCCCCCCAGAACGGATAAACCGCCATGGCCATGCCCCAGTGGACCGCGATATGGTCCTCACGCGGCAGGTGTGAGAGAAGCTTGAGGCCTTCGCGCTGAAGGGGATGGAGGTTGCGCGGGGGACGGACCCAGATCTTCATCAGGATGGTGATCGCCTTCTCCCGATTGCCGCGTTTGGCATTCCCACCGACAGACAGCTTGTCTTCGAGCAGCTCTTGGAGGGCGTTGTAGATGGACGCCTCGTCGTTTCCGGCGAGCACCAGGTTGGCCGTTCTCTCCAGCCATTCAAGACGGACGCGCTGGCTGAAACCGATCTGGGTCAAGCGACTGTTCATCGGTCCCTCCTATCGATCTGGACAAGAGGGACGAGCAGTTCCTCGACACTAATGCCCCCATGGCCGACGAGGGTTTCACCCACCCGCACGAAAGCAGCCCGGTTCGGAGCGATAAGGGCGAGGTAGTCCTCTGGGAGGCCCACGGAGGGCCACTCTAAGGACTCCGGGAATCGCTCCTTGATTTGAGCCCTGAGCCTGGGATCGGAGTAGATACGCACACGCTCGCCGCGCAGGTCCGCAACCGCCTCTTCGGCGGGCCGTCCCACGCCTTTCGCCTCGATGTTGCCGTGGTCCGAGGCAAGGTAGACCTGAAAACCACGATCATGGAGCAGGCCAAGAAGGTCCCGCATGAATCCCTGCCTAGTCCATTGCCGAATCTGGTTGTGCATACCCGCCGCACCCAGCTCCATGCCGTGCATGATCCGGTCAACCTTGTCGATGACCAGTCCGATGACACGTAGCCTGGGCCGGCTCAGTAGCTCGGAGACCTTGTCCAGGTCCCCATCGCCCAGACCCTTGGCGTAAGCCACCTCATGCTGCGTTAGCCCCTGGTCTACCCAGAACTGAGTCCAAAGGCCCGGCTCCTTGTCTGTGGTATGGATACTTGTCGGGAAGTAGATCGGCGGTTTGCCGGCAAAGGCAGCCTGTCGGGAAACCGAGGTGATGGTGGGAATCCAGGCGAAAACGGCGTTCTCACGGAACCGCAGCTTCGAATCCAGCTCTCTGAGCACCTCGCGCAAGGCGATCCATTGGTCCAGGGAAAGGCCGTCCACCAGGAGGAAAGCGACCTTCGTGCGCCGGTCGTCTCCAATGCTTCGTGCGAGGAACCGCGGAATGTGATGGAGCATCACCGGCGGCGCGGGTGGAAGGTTGATCAGGCTAGCGTAGCGTTTCAGCACCCAGGCGGTGAGTGCGGAATCGATCCGGGCTCTCAATGCCTCCAGGCGCTCCCGATATTCTTCCGGTAGGGAGGTGTCTGGCTCCAGCTCCAAGGCAATGAGCTCCGCCCACCGGTACGCGAAATGGAGCCATTCCCCGTGACGTGCTTCTACCGTGGGGGGCGTCTTCTCGATGGAATCCAGCAGCCCCTCTATACGGCGGCGACGGTTTTCCACGGGAGATACTTTGATACCGTAAGCCACCCAGGTCTTGGCGAGCGCCTCGGCATGCTCGTGAGGAACGGGCTGGAGCAAGCCCTCGAGGAAAAGGTTGTCGATGTAAATGCGGACATCGTGGTGGTCGAAAGGCAAAAGCGTCGGTCCTGGGAGCTCGAAGCCGTAGTCCGACGCGTCCTCGTGGACGGGATCGTCCTTTGGCTTTGCGAACGAATCCAGGAACACCGGCCAGCGCTCCTGCAGGAACGCAAAGAATGCCTCCCGATCCGGAATGATGGTCTCCAAAGGCCAATCTTCGAACAGACCATTTTGACGAAGCACCTGGATAAAGCGCTCGTCGAGGATAGCCGGGATTCGTTGTCCGCGGTAATGGCGACGCAACAAGACCCGGAGCAGGTCCGATGACTGCTTGATGAGTTCCGGCGCGATCTCGAACACATGACGAAGGACGAACTCCTTCGTGGCGTTGTCGCCGAGCTGCCCCGGTGCGTGCTTCGCCTGCGCATCGAACAAGGCGTCGAGGTCAGCCCGGTCGAGCGCCGCGACCACGGGATAGCTGAGATTCGGGAAGAGATCGCCCAGATTGAATGAGAGCTTGCGGCCAGCCTGCAGCAGGTCGTAGGGCAAGGCATCGAGATCGCTCGACGGCGATCTCAGCACCACCACCAGATCGGTTTCCTCACCACGGTCCCAGCGGGAGCGGAACTTGGATTCGTAGGCATAGCGAAAGGCGACATGATCCTCAAACGGGATCAGCTCAAAGCCCCGTTCCCGGATCCCTTCGAGGACACCTTCTTCAAGGAGCAGGCCGTCCGGATCCGCGACCAGGGTAAGCCGGGCGACCTGGGGTGTGAACTCACTCAGGATCTGGTCACGCCAACTACCCATGGGCGCCTCCCTCCACGCGGACGAGAAGCAGCGACACCATTTCCGGCAAGATCTGGGCCCTGCGCTCGAGTTGTTCCCTGAAGCGTTCTTCCTCCTGTTCCAAGAGACTCAGGCGATGGTTACGGACCTGGGGCAGTCCGATGCGCTCGA